>JAFGVO010000077.1 GCA_016937935.1 Deltaproteobacteria bacterium
ATCTTCTTTCGGTTTTTCTTCAGGAGCAGCTTCTTCTTTTTTCACTTCTTCTTTTTTCTTAGCTGCTTCTTCAGCTTTTTTAGCATCATCTGCCTTTTTAGCCTCTTCAGCTGCAAGTTCTTTTTCTATAGCAGCCTCATCAACTTCTTCTGCAGAAGATTTTTGTCCTTCAGCCTCTTTTTTCAATAATTCTTCAGCTTGTTTTGCAAGTTTAGCCTGTTCTGCTTCACGTTTTTTCTGTTCTTCAGCAAGTTTCTGAAGTTCTGCCATCTGACGTTCAGCTTCTAAAATCTGTGCTTTAGCTTCTTTAGCATTCTTTATTCTATCTTCAGCTTTTTGAACCCATGATTTTTCAGGGCCTCTTTTACCATCGGGATCAATTTTATGTTCTGCTGTTGCATGCTTAATAAATTTTTCAAAAACCTGAGCAGCTCTATCATATGCAGCCGGAGTTCCATCATTTTCATAATCCATCTCTAAAACACCCAGATTAAAGATATAATCTGTACGCGCTTTATCAATTTCAGATGCTTTCTGATATTCGCTTTTAGCCATTGCATAATCGCCTAAACCTCTTGCTGCAACGCCAAGACCCATATGTGCATCATAATCATTAGGTCTTAATTCAACAGCTTTTTGAAAAGCCATTTTAGCATCTGTATAACCTCTAAAGTTCAAGTTGATGGCACCAAAACTCATGTAGGCTTCAAAAAATCTTGGATCCATCTTAAAAGCTGCTTCAAATGCTTTTAATGCCTCAACCAACTCATTTTTTTGAAGAAAAATCTGTCCTAACACAAGATAAATTGGTGCAAATTCAGGATCTGTTTTTTTGGCCTGATCAACCACAAGAGATGCCAGTGTCAAATAAGATTTTTTATCTAATGTTACAGCAATGCCATAATATAGTTTTGCAAGCTGATATAATGCAGGAATATATTTAGCATCAATAGCCAGTGCGGTTCTAAGTGCTGTCTGACTTTTTCCCCATGCATCTTTATCACCTTTAACAGCTTTTTGTCTAAGTAGAGTAGCAGCAAGAGTATACGCGGGAACTGCTTCCAATGTATTTCTTCCAAGACCTACTGCTTTACTTAATTTTGCCTCAGCTTCAGAACTGTTTCCTTCAATTATATCAAGATAAGCCAGATAGGTGAGCGCTCTCTGCTGTGTTGGAATATGCTTTGCATAAACCTTTAAAACATCTTCAAAAGTTGTGCGAGCCTCTTTATTCTTGCCACATTTAGAATAAACCACACCAACATTGAAAGCAGCATCCGGCATTCCATGTTTTTCCGCAATCTTCTTAAAATGATCAGCCATTTGATCACAATTTGCAGCGTTTAACCCAGCTTTTACAGCTTCTTTAAACTCGGATGCCGTTTTTTCAAAATCCTGTTTAGCCTGTTCAGTTAATACAACCTGCCCATCAGCATTAAGTTTTGGCTGCTTAGCAGATGAAGATAATTTAGCAGTTCCACCACACGCCATAACTGTAGAAGACAGAGCTATTATTAAAACTTTTATATATTTATATTTTATAATATTCATTTGCATCCTCCTTAATTTGTACTCTCAGCAACGGAATCAGCCTCTTTAGAAAGTGAACGCTCTCTTTTTTCAGCATCTGATTCAAGTTCTAAAACTGCATCTGGTGGTGCATAGAATTCAAACTCTGTTTTAGGAGTAACACGTATCTCTTGCGATACTGGATATTTTAAAGGCTCTAATTTATTCAACTCTTCTTCACAACGTAGAGAATTTTCATTAAACCAGCGTACTTTTGTTGAAATATTCAAGCAATGTTCGTACGCCCCAACAGCTCCATCTCTATAAGGCTGAGCTTTTTCATCCATAGCTCCTCGATAAATATCTATAAGCTCCTGATCACCTTCCATTGATGGAGGTAGAGGTGCATCATAAATATCTTTCATAAAAGAGAGCTGCATATCTGCTGCACGAGCCGCTGCGGCCATTTCCCATTCAGGAATATGAATTTTTGCAACATCGCCAAATGCAACAGCTGCTTCTGTTAGAGCTTTAATCTTCTTCTCAAACCATGGTCCAAGACTATTTTCTGCCCAATATTCAAATTGAATATTCAACTCTTCACGACGCTCCTCTTTTTTAACCATTGTAAGCTGTTCTTTAATAGATTTACCCTCTTCATAGTAACCCCACCGTGCAAGCCTTTTACGTTGCTTTGCCCACTCGTCCATCTCTTTAATCTGTTCCGGGGTATATTTTTCTTTCTGTTTTTTCTTCCACCAGGATTCCATTTTAGCTGGAACACCTTTTACGCCTTTAAATTCTGGAAATTTAATTTTTTGAAATTCCTCAAATTTAACTTCAGCAATATAGTATTTGGATTTTGCTGCGGCTATAAGCATGTTGGCTTTACGAATATTCTCAGTTACTTTGTCGTTATTTTTTTCAAACAGTTTAAAAGCAGCCTGATAATATTTAATCGCCTTACCAACATCCCTTGGCTTATCGTTCCAATAGGAATCAGCGATCATTGTATTTGCCCTGACCTGCTCATCAAAAAGCTTGGCTTTCGAATACTTTCTAAGATAATCCGAATACCATTTTCTTGTTTCACTCCATTTTTTATCATTATAAAAAACAAATCCGGTACTAAATACAACTGAGGCTGTTCCTTTAATATCTTTACCGGCATAAGATTTTTCATATTTAGAAACTGTCTTCAGAGCATCATCGATTCTGTTAAGACCAATGTAAAACATAATAGCGTTTGACATTGCTCCTGGAGCCTCTTCTTCACCTTCATATTTAGTAGCAAATTTAACATAGTAATCTGCTGCATTTGAAAAGTTCTGAAGAGCATGATAGTTCTGTCCAATATAATAAGCCGCCTTTTTAGAATGCTCACAATCAGGATACTTTTCTACCATATGCTTTCTAACATCAATTGCCTTTTGAACAAGTCGTGCAGACTCAAGATTGATTGCAGTATTAAATAATACTTCACACATTCCCCTATCATCATAAACACCAGTATAATTTTTGTAGATATCCAAATAAATCTGAGCAGATTCCATAAAACGTTTACGTTTAGTAAGTGACTCTGCCTGTTTACGCATAACTCCAACTTTTAAAGATTTAATCTGAGAGGAAAATTGTTCATCCTTCATAAGATTAACACCTGGAGCTTTATTTGTATCAATAAAAACATCTACAATTGAAGCCAAATCGTCGTAACATGATGGTATAGGTTCTTTAATCATTGAGCCCAAGGCATTTAGAGAATCAAGATAAAGATTTGCTGCATATACACCCAGTTCATCATCTGAATTATTTAAAGCAATGTCTTTAAATAAGACTGCTGCCTCTTGAAACATATTTGCCTCGTAATAGATTCTTGCTCGTCTGTATTTAATATTTACAAGGTCTGGAGCATCTTTAACAAAACATACATATCTGGAATAAGAACGCAATATTCCAGTTTCAAGATCAGTAAGCGGTTTAGGTTCAATAATTAATCTATTATCCTCTTTGCATGTGTTCATACAAGCTGAATTTTCATCACCTTTTTTAGATTTACACTGCTTTTCACATTTTTTTGCTATATCTGCATCTGTAGAATTGATTTCATGGCTGCGCTCCTTATCTTTATCCGCTCTCTCTTTTACATAGATTTTATTATAGCAAAGAACCGCAGCATAAGCTGAATCTGAGGTATACATCCCCTTAGGATCTAAATCAACTACTGCATCAAAAGCAGGACCGCACTTATCCCAATCTTCCATGAACCAATACAGCTCTGCGGTGTAATAAGCAACTCTGTAACGTGTTGGTTTAGTATTTTCATCAAACCCTTCAACGTTTAGTTCATCTAAATTGGGATAACTTTTTAAAATCTGCTCATAAAGATCAATACATAGCTGCATAGTTTCAGGACTTTTTGTTCCAGGAGCTGATTCACTTCCAACTGCTTCAAGATGCCACTGTGTTGCAATATCCCATGCTATAGAAATTGTATCCTGATTACACTGCTTTATAGCTTTACTGTCATGCTTCTCTGTAGAAAATTTCTGAGAAAGTGAAATCTGACGAGCAATTTCCTGAACCTGTTTTGCTTTGGGAAGTGCATTAATTGACGCTCTTGTAATTGATGTCTGATACTTGCAAAGCTCATCACCATTATTTTTTTGATAGTTTTCAAGTTCTAGTTTCTGCAATTGATGAAAAACTACAATTGCATCCTGCCACTGGCCATCATCATAATAAACATAAGCCAGTTTATCTAGCATCTTATGGGATTGATCTCCGCCAATTTTCTGAAAAAGTGTCCATCCTTCACCAGGATTTCCAACTTTTGCAAAAGGGCCGACCAATTCAAGTCTGGATCGTTTGGCTACTGATTTTGCTTCTTTGCTTGATGGATGGGAATTTGAATATTCAATAACCTTGTTAAACTGTTTTATCGCACCTTTAGGATCCTGCATATTTATAAGACACCATGCTTGATAATACATGGCAATAATATAGTTGGGATTATCCTTCTCGCCCCATTCAACAACCTGCTGATAAGCTTTCATTGCCTGATCGACATTTTTTTCCTCATGAAAATAGTATTCACCAAATGCCATCCATGCATGTGGAATATATTTTGAATCAGGATAATTTCTTATTAACTCCTGGTAATACTGACGAGCTCTCTCTCTATATGCAGCTTTTACCTTTTCATCTGTAAGTTCAGTAGCCATCTGATCAATCTCGTATGCAATAGCAAATAAAATCTGATCATAACCGTCATAGTTACTAAAATTATCTTTGATTTTTACATAAGCTTTAATAGCAGCTTCTCGAACCTGTTGACCTTTTTGATCCAAAGCTTTCTGCTGTGCTTTGAGCTGCTTAACTTTTTGGTTATCACCAGCTTCTTTAGCTTTAAAAATATCTTCCTCTAAACCTCTAGCCATAAAGTTAATGGCAGTGTACATCTCTTTATAACCATCAGCCAGCCGCTTTAAAATCTCAGCTTTATCAGGATCCGTATCAGGCGTACCTTTAACGAGTCTTATAATCAGAGCAATTTCCTGTTTTAAAATATCAAGTGTTCTGGCTTTTCTTTTCTGGGTGAAAGCACCTTCAAGAATATCCTTAACAACCTGTCTATCAAGACTCGGGCCCTCATTTAAATTTTTCTTTTTAACAACATCCTCTTTTGTGCTGGTACCAACTTTTGCAACGGTTCTTTTGCTTTTACCAATTTCCATTACACCATCACAACTCAAAATCTGATTCTCAATGCTTTTAGGTATGCACTCTTTTTCCCCTGCAAGTGTTGATGCCGCTGCAGCCAAAACACCTTGAGACCAGAATATACCTAACGCTGAAAAAATTATTATCTTAAAAAATTTACTATTCATAATTTCGTTCCTTTTTATCTTCCACAGTGTCTGGTTACAGGTTGACGATAATAACCAAGTTCATCACGCCAATATTCACCTTGAAACGGCCAAATAACGTGTTCACCGTCACTACTTATTTTTGCCTGCTCAGCATCAAGCTTTTTGCTATTTTCACCTGTGGCAATTTCTACTTCCAACTCACCTCTCAAAGCCTTGAGAATCTCAATTTCAACTCTGGTTGTCTGATTCAAAAAGTCTTGAATTTCTTGCAACAGTCGTTCATAACGAGATCTTGCAAGATTTCCAGTATTATCAATTGCAACAGATTTAGCTGTTTCAATATCCTGAGTAATTCGCTGACCTGCTGCGGAATTTACAAATTGAGCAGGCATCTGCTTAAGTTTATCATTTTCCTTTTCCAGAATTGATACATATTCTAAATTTCTTAATAATGTTCGATCACCAAGAGCACCTTTAATAATAAAAGCTACATCTCTCTGGAGACCCATAATTTCTGTTTTTGAAATATCTTTAAGCTCACCATCATCAATTGCTTTTCGTAAACTTTTCAAAAAGTCAAAAAATTGCTGGTTATCTTTAAATTTGCTTAATGCACCACTTAATTTATCTTTAAGTGGTTCAAAATCATTTCGAAACTCATTTACAACCAATTTAGCATCATCATAAAGGCATTCATCAAAAAATATAACAGCTTTAAGAATTACTGATTCAGGATAAAACGACTCCTCAAAATATGGAGAGTTGAGGGTATGAATATTTCCAAGGGCACGACTATAATTGTCAATCTGGAAATATGCCCAGGATTCTTCAAACTGAGCATCGAGATAGTATTCTGAAGACTGAGGAATTTTATTCCATGCCATTACAGCAGAATCCCAGTGCTTTGTGGAATAGTAAATTCTTGCAAGTGAAAGCCATGCAAGATTTAAAAACCTTGTCTCTTCATCATCGAGAAATAATTTGCCATCATATCTTTCTACAATTTTAAGAAAAGCCTTTGATGCAGGCTTGGCTTTACGCTGGCGAACATATGTAATACCGGAAAAAAACTCGGCACTCACTTTAAGAGGGGAGGCTTTGTCGATATTCATGAAAAATTCACGAGCCTTGGAAAACTCACCCATCTGATACCAGTACCTGCCCATTAAATATAATAATTCATTATAAAGGTCTTTTGTTTCTGGACGTTTAAATTCACTTAACACTTGAAGAGAATCCCCATACCTACCAACAAGACTAATAATTCCTGCAGGCTCTGGAAGTTCTCTTGAAAGTTGAGCAAGCCACTGCAATGTTGAATGAAAATAGATATGTCCTGTAGACATTAAAGCTATTTCTTCAAAAACACCAAGTGCAGCCTGGAAAAAACCAAGGTGATAAAAGCATTTTCCCAAAAAGAACTGTGCCTTTTGAACATTTGCCGGCTCATCTCCAGTTTCTCCCGCAACAATTCTCTGCAGCTGAACTGATGCTTGAGCATAACGTTCCTGCTGATAGAACCTCAAAGCATTTGCAAGAGCCTCACTGGGAGGACCTGCCGGCTTGGGTGGAGGAGCCACCACTGAAGGAGCTGCCGGTTCGGCAGTAGTACCATCTTCGCTCTCAAACACCATATCATCCTGAGCATAAACAGTAGCGGTTAAACTCATAATGAGTGTTAAAGAAAATAAAGCAGTTAAAAGACCCTTTTTTAGCATGTTTTACCTCGTTTCAATAAAAACGTAATTTCCAAGCTTCTAAATTTTTTTTACCCTTGTATTCAATTTATAAATCAAACAAAAATTAGTGCAATTACACATAGTTACAAGAGTCGTTGGCGGGTATCTTATTTGTTAAAGATCAAAAAGTCAAGACTTTTGTCAAGCATGTTTACAAATACTGAAATCTTACTCTACCAGTAAAATGTTTTTATATTTTAGTAATTTACAGTTTTCTATTTCTTAATTTTAAACTTGACTAAAAAAACCTGTCGAGGTAAAAATTCATCCCAAAATGTCATTATTATTTTAATGAGACTAAATTTAAAACGAAATGAGGACTTCTTCATGACAAAAAAAACAATAACACTTGGTTTAGTCGTTTTGCTAATTGGTATTATCGGATGCAAAGAAGAGATGGTCGGAGCACCCTGTATTCCTGAAACTGATGATGGAAGCTTTAATGTTGGTATTGAAGGAACCACCTGGTCAATCGAAACAGGTTCTGTTCAATGTGCAACACACTTATGCCTCACCCAGGTCAATAAAAATGAAAGTTCCAGGAATGTTGAAGCTTGCAAAGATAACCCTTCACTAGATATTTGCTGGCTTGAAAAAAATAATGAAGGTGACGTTGTCGCACCTCCGGCTCAGCTTAAGTTTTCATTCTGTTCTTGCAGATGTGAAGATGCAGAAGGTCATAAACTTTCTGACAATCCTGACAAGTATAGTGATTTATGTGAATGTCCACCATCTACAGTATGTGAAAAAGTTATGGATCCAATACCTGGTTTATCAGACAAACTTCCTGGCTCATATTGTGTCCCAAACTGTATTTCCAAACCATGTGATGAATCCATTGATGATATTTGCACCCCATCCAAAGACAGTAAAGAACCATGGAAATGGACTTGTGAAACTACTCCTGACGGAATTAAAAACTGACTTGAAAATATAAGTTTTTTCCTCTCTTTTCTACCAGTAATGAACAATCATAAGAATACAATTGCAATCGGAAAATCCGGTGAGGATTTTGTTTGCGAAAAGATTGTTGCTAACGGGTATAAAATTCTTGCCAGAAATGTTCGTGAAAGATTTGCTGAAATTGATATTGTTGCAATGGACAATGATACACTTGTTTTTATAGAAGTCCGGACAAGAAACACTGAAGAACTTGGTCACCCATCTGAAACTGTTACTCCGGCAAAACAAAACCACATAAGAAGAGCTGCTGAAGCCTATATTATCAAGAATAAAATAGTAAATACACCAATCCGCTTTGATGTAGCCACAATAATATGGAATCGACGTTTATTTGAATACTTTGAAAATGCGTTTTAATAATGTTGCAATTTATGGAACAACAACATCCCAGCTGATGGTCATAACAAGAAGAGCAATGGCCATAAATGCACTTATTACAATTGAAAATAAAATTACAAGCTGTATTCCATGCTCAAATTGAAATTTAGAACTTTCTGGTTTAACTGTTGAATAGAGATTATCATCCTCTTCAATTAAAAGAGTTATTTGTTTCTGGCGTTTCAATGCATTACCGGCAGCCAGTAAAATCATACCTATTACCATTAATCCCAGTAATGATATTGAAATCATCATTACTGTCTGAAATTTATGTTTAAATTTATTTAGTTCCCTGTCCTCATCCTGTCTACTGCTTATAAGTCTTTCAAGAGAATTATATCCATTATAATAACTGCTAAGAGCAAAGGATGACAAAATATTAATTTCTCTTTCATCCTCTGGAATGTTTTTTAATACAAACTCTTTCCAGGCATGATCTTCAGCATTCATTTTTGATATTAGATAATTAAATGATGAATTTAGACTCTGATCTTTTTCTGATTTGTAAAAATGTCTCACTGCCACATTTGTTGTTGCCCCTAGTGGAGAGTCAGAAACCTGAACTCTTATTATCCCGGAAGATTTTAAAGGGACAGATGCCGTTGTATTTGAGGCATCTCCAAAAACGGCCATTGAATAAATCCAGACGCCTTCTTTAAAAAAATTAAGATAAACTGGACCTGCACCTGAAATTCTTGAAATTCTCAATTTTACAGGATCGTTATATCTTATAATTGGAGAGGATAGATCTGCCTTTATACCGGAATATACAACATGGGGATAAATATATGCCGGTTCATGCTTAACAGGATAACTGTCAATAGCACTATCAGCAGTATCATTATCAGTATCAGAGGCGGCAATGTTTATAATTTCTACCGGAAAGTGTAGATCGAGTGGCTTAACTGAAAAAAGATCAATTCCATATCTATCTGTTTTTCCCTCAATAAGTTTATTTGATATTTTAGCTGAAAAAGTTGGCAATTTAATTTTATAAGATGTGGAAACAGGAGTCTCTTCTCCTGACAGTGTTCTTAAAAAAAACAGAGTTGGAAGACCTGCAGGTGCACCTCTGTCTTCAGTAAAAATCTGATATTCAACATCTTTAACAGATACAGAAGAATAAAATTTTGTATATTTTATATCCGGAGGTTGAATCAAACTCTCTTTTTCAGCCTTTTCCAAGACCTTAATTTTTTTTCTTAGAATTCTGTTTTGTCCATCAAAAAATATCGATAATAACAATTGGGCATCTCCACATTTTATCGATGGAGATTTGTAATTTATTGATAGTGAATCTGCCCCTGATGCAACTTTATGATCAAACAATTTATAATGTTTTCCTTTATCATCAACCACTACGGCTTTAACACGTGATGGAAGAAAAAACCCATTTGCATCGTCTATAAGAGAAATTCTCATTGTTGAATAAGCATCAGGGACGATAAAATTCTGTGCATATACAACAATTGTATGTTTTATTCCCAGCTTTGAGACTGTAATACCGGCACTTACCAGAAAAAAAACTGCCATAGGCATTAATATAAACAAAACCCTTTTAACCCATTTTTTATCAAATAGATCCATAGAAATATTTTTGTTCACTTCCATAATCATAGTTTGCCATCAATATATAAATTATAAAAGTCGTTTTAAATAAAAGAAAAAAATGCCCACCATAAAAGGGGTGCTATATTCATTTAATCTGGTGAATCAGGAAAAAAATGATGACAAAGTCTGCTTACAAAAACATTAATTTTATCTGGAACTTTTTAAAATACAAATTATTGATAATTGCAGCTATTACTGCAGTATTACTCATTTCTACAAATCTGCTGTTAAAAAGCATAAAAGAACATCATAGAGACGATGCAGCAAAAGAACTTGTATATATAAGGGATTCAACAATCGCAACGTATCATTTCTGGCTTGATAATAGAAAAAAAGCCATCAGACTTCTTGCCGATAACAGAGAAATTGTAACAACTACCCAAAAACTTTTAGCTGAAAATGAGTCAAAATACAGCTACAACCTGAATTCAGAAAATTTAAAAACAATTAGAAAACTATTAATGCCTCCCATCGAAAGTAATAATGACCTTGGCTTTTTTATTATTGATAAAAATAGAATCAGTATAGGTTCAATGCGAGATTCAAATATGTGGACAAAGAATCTCATAGCCATTCAAAAACCTGACATGCTGGACAAAGTTTTTAATGGAGAAACAATTCTCATCTCAGGAATTAATTCTGATGTTCCATTAAAAAAAAGAGGTGTACTTACCAATAATATTTCAACAACTTATATTGCATCACCTATAAAAATAGATAATCAGATTGTGGCCGTTTTAACTTTAAGAATTGATACATTTAATATTTTCTCTCAAATTGCAAAATTTGGCAGACAGGGAAGAACATTTGAAACCTATGCTATTGATGAAAGAGGTGTAATGCTTACTGAATCGAGATTTGCACACCAGATAAAAAACATTTCAAATTATAGTAATAATGAATCAATGAATATCAACTTTAAAATTACAGACCCCGGAGGATGCATCCCCTGTGGATTCAAGCCCAAAAAAAAGCTTTCAGAATATAATCTAACCCGTATGGCTGCAAGTTTAACCAAAGGTAAAACAGAGACAGATATACATGGATACTCTGACTACAGGGGGGTAAAAGTTTTAGGGGCATGGAAGTGGGACAAAAACCTCTCAATGGGAATAGTCAGTGAAATAGATGTTTCTGAAGTAGATTCACGCTACCTGTTTTTCAAACAAATTATAAACTTAATATTAACAGCATTTTTAATATTAACCCTTTCAACATTACTGATACTCTATTTATACAAAAAAAGTCATCTTGAAAGTATTGCCAAAAGAGAACAGAGTTTATCAGACTTGCTTGATGCACTTCCCATAATAATTTATGCGGTAAATAATGAAAATAAAATCATATTGGGAAACTCTCTATGTGCAGAAAGCCTTGGGGTAACTAAAAAACAACTTTTGCATCAGGGGAATCTTCATGAAAAAATATCTCATGGTAATTATAATGAAATTATAAAGCTTGCTGAACAAAACACCATGGGTATTCATAGAGAATTCAAAACTGCAAATGGAGATGATAAAGTATTAAACATTACACATGTACCATTTGTCTGGTACGACTCTGACTACACTACGGTTTTAACTGTTGCGACTGATATTACAAATATTGTTGCTCTTAAAAAGAAATTGAGAATTGAAAAGCATAATGCAGAAATCGCAAATAAAACAAAAAGTAATTTTATTCATAATCTAAATCACGAAATAAGAACTCCTATGAATATTATTGCAGGAAATCTGCACATTCTTAAAAACGGAAACATAGACAGCAAAGGAAAATTAAATATTGAGAAAATTGAGAAAAGTACAAAATCATTATTAAAAATTATTCAAAACGTACTTGAACTTTCATCAATTGCAGATAATACACTAATATTAAACAAATCATCCTTTTCAATAAATGCTATTTTAATAAAACTTCTTAATTCAATCAAAAAAGAAGCTACACCAAAAGGAATTGCAGTACACTATTTAAAAGATAATAATATTCCTGAACACCTAGTTGGAGACAGTAAAAAAATCGAGCAAATAATCGAACATTTACTCGATAACGCATTAAAATTTACCGAAACTGGAGCTATTGTTTTAAAACTTAAAGCAGCAGAAAATAGTGATGACAAAGTATTCATCAACATAACTATTGAAGATACAGGAATTGGGATTTCTGAGGAATTTAAAAATATTATCTTTGATGTTTTTACTCAACTAGATGAAGAACTCAACAGAAAATACTCTGGTACAGGACTCGGCCTGGCTCTTTGCAAACAGCTCGCAGAGAGCATGGGCGGCACAATCACTGTAGAAAGCACAGAAGGCAAAGGAACTCTTTTTTCACTTACAATTCCTTTTGAATTAGCCAATCATACCCATGACTCAAATATCATGAATTCAATTAAAATTGAGTCAGAAACAGATTCACAGAATAATTTATCATTAAAGCATGATTTATCCCTTTCTACAGATGAATTAATCAAACAGCTTGAAACCAAAATTAAACTTAATGACCTGGAGGCGAAACAACTAGCCGCAGTTCTTTTACACAAGATGACGGGAACAGCGACAGAAACAATTTGTGCTGAGATGCAAGAGAGCCTGAATATTTATGATTTTGCAAAAGCGGAAGAACTTATAAAAAAGTTAACTTTATATTAAAAATCAAAGATTTGAAAAATCAAGAGTAGCAAAATAATCATCAATCGTTTCCCCTCGCCTTATCATTTCTATATTTCCATCCTCTTTTAATAATAGTTCAGACGATCTCAATTTTCCATTGTAATTAAAACCCATGGCAAAACCGTGTGCACCGGCATCATGAATTACTATAATATCACCTATTTCAATTTCAGGAAGCATTCTATCAATTGCAAATTTATCGTTATTTTCACAAAGAGAGCCTACAACATCATATTTTTTATTATGTGGAAGATTTTCTTTACCCATTACAGTTATATGATGATAGGCACCATAAAGAGCAGGCCTCATAAGATTAGCCATATTGGCATCAAGTCCTATATATTCTTTATAAATATGCTTCTCGTGAATTGCCTTTGAAACAAGATATCCATAGGGACCTGTAACCATACGCCCTGATTCTGAAAAAATCTTAAGAGGAGCAAGATTTTCTTTTTCAATGTACTGTTTATATGCGTTATGAATCTCTCGTCCCATTGCCATAAGATCAACAGGTTCATCTTCCGGTCGATATGGAATACCAATTCCTCCGCTCAAATTTACAAATTCAATTTTAATTCCTAATGAATCATTGACCTCTTTTACAAGTTTAAAGAGCATTACAGCAGTTTCAACATAAGAATCTCTATTTAATTCATTTGAAATTACAAAGCAGTGAATACCAAACCTCTTAGCCCCTTTATCCTTAAGCATTTTGAAACCTTCAAAGATCTGAGGTTTGGTAAATCCATATTTGGATTCTACAGGATCTCCAATAATTGAATTTCCAGTTCTTTCGGGCCCGGGATTGTATCTGACAGAAATAACCTCGGGAATACCGCAGTGTTTTTCAAGATATGGAATATGTGTAATATCATCTAAATTGATTATTGCGCCTAAATCCATTGCTGCCTGATATTCATCATAGGTAGTTTCATTTGATGAAAACATTATATTCTCACCAACCACTCCGCATTTTTCAGAGATTATCAGTTCGGGTAGTGAACTGCAATCAGTGCCACACCCCTCCTCCTTAAGAATTTTTATAATATAGGGATTAGGACAGGCTTTTACAGCATAATATTCTTTAAAATCTGCCCATTCAAAGGCCTTCAAAAAGGTTCTGATATTCTTCCTGATAGCCGCCTCATCATAAATATGAAAAGGGGTGGGATAGGTCTCACTAATTTTAATTAATTCCTGTCTGGTAAATGGTACTGTTTTCTTCATCAATTAATTCCTCACAATTTTGTTCTGATATAAATAAAGCATCAGACACTTCTATATCAAACCAGCACCATATTAGAAGTAAAAAAACAAATGACTTTAAATTCTTATTACAAGATAAAGCCATCCTCCACTTCTAAAAAGCTTAAGAAGAATATCATCACCTTTTTTTGTACCGTTTATAGCTGCATTATAATCATTAACTGAACTGATACTATTACCATTCACCTCAGTGATAACATCACCTCTTCTAATGCTGTCACCCAATTTACCATTACTGCCAACTTGTGAAACCACGACACCTGTAATATTGCTGTCAATCCCAAGCTGCCCTCTTAAACCGGAATCGAGAGGCACAACACTTATCCCTGGCAGACTATCTGAAGCTCTGTTATTATTACTATCCCTGGACACCATTGAGCCATCTTCAGGCATTGTTCCAATTTTGATTTTTCTCTTTTCCATCTTTTTATTTCGCAAAATATCAAACGTAACTGTTTTACCTGGTTTAAGCATTGCAACAATTTTGGGCAGTTCAGAAGATGAACCTAATTTTTTTCCATCAACCCCAACAATAATATCTTTAGTGACAATTCCTCCCAAATCTGCGGGTGATCCTGGCATTACCTTTGAAACAAGTGCCCCTTTATTATCTGCTGCTCCGAAAAAAGATGTGAGGTTGTCATCAAGAGGCTGAAAAACAAGTCCTAACCAGCCTCTAATCACCTTTCCGCCATTTTTGAGATGATCTACCAAATCTCTTGCCATGTCAGATGGAATCGCAAATCCAATACCCTGCCCTGTCCTGCTTATTGCAGTGTTTACACCAACAACCTCCCCTGAGAGATTAAAAAGAGGACCGCCTGAATTTCCAGGATTAATAGATGCATCGGTCTGAATAAAATTATCATAGGGTCCGGCACCTATAACCCTCTCCTTGGCAGATACAATGCCGGATGTTACAGTATGGTCAAGTCCAAAAGGATTTCCAATTGCAACCACAGTATCACCTACTTTCAAGGAGGAAGAACTCCCGAATTTTACAGTGGGAAGATTAGATGCCCCTTTAAGTTTTAAAAGTGCCAGATCAGTTTTTTCATCTCTTCCAACTATCGTAGCTTCATATGTATTATCATCTCCTACTGTAACAGTAATATGGTCTGCTCCTTCTACTACATGATTATTGGTAACAACTAAGCCTTTTTTATCTATTATAAAGCCTGACCCCATTGCTTTTTGGGAAAAATCCTCCTCTCTTTGATTATAATTTTGCCCCCTTTGCCCAAAAAAGAATTCAAAAAAATCCTGAGGACCGCCAAATCCCATGCCTCTTTTTACAGACTGGGATGTTTTAACATTAACTACTGCCGGACTAACTTTCTCGACAAGTGGAGATAGTGATATTGCAGGATTGTATGTAACAGGAGACAGTGGTGCATCACTATTTGTCGGGTTGTCTGTCTTTTTTTTCCCAGACGCTCCGCATGCGACCATGACTACCATTCCCACAAACATAAAGCTCATAACTTTTGCCATTTTTCTATTCTTTGTGTAACTAAATGCAAATTTCATATATAAACTCCTCCGGTGAAATAAAAACATCTTCTAGAAAATGAACAAATATATTAGTAAGTTTATTTCCAAGAAATTAAAAGTATTGTTATGATGAGGATTATGATTAAAAACATAAACTTTTTTATAGCCGGTTTATTTTTTGTTGCTATTGGGGCAATGAGCCGCCACAGTGAATGGTTTGCAAACATCCTTCCCTATCCCGCTTCTGATACAAAATTCTGGATTATTCTTGCATTCATTGGTTTTGCTCTATCTTTTTTAACAGGTAAAAAAACTGTCATCGCAGCAGTTAAACATGATGGTCATTTTACACCTGTAAAACCCAATGAGATAAACGAAACTGTTGACAAATGGTCTGAAACATCCGAACCGGATATCCCGCTTATAATCGATTTTATAATTTATCAGGCTATCCAGCTTAATGCATCTGATATTCACTTTGATCCTGATACTCAGGGAATGAAAGTACGCTTTAGAATACAAGGGCTTGTTAAAACCGTAGTGGTAATTAAAAAATCAATAACATCTCAAATAATCAACAGGCTTAAAGTTTTATCAAATCTTGTCATTTATAATGAAATCACTCCTCAGGATGGAAGATTTGATCGCAATAACGAAGAGGAACCAGAACAGCAGACAGGAAAACTGGAGTTAAGCAGATCAGGTCTAAGTAAAACAGATTTTAGAATTGCCTTCATGCCTACACTTCATGGAGAGAGAATTGTAATAAGAATCCTGGGACGCAAAAACAGCAGCAATGATCTGGATTCCCTGGGTTTAACAGAGTTACAAATTGAATCTCTTAGGCGCTTATTATCAAAACCCCAGGGGATGATCATTTTAACAGGTCCTACAGGTTCAGGAAAAACAACAACTATTTTTGCAATAATTGCCGAAATTCTTAAACAGTCCAACAAAAAAAGATCTGTTGCAACACTCGAAGATCCGATTGAATTTGATGTCTCGGATATTAATCAGTCTCAAGTAAACGAAGAGAGAAATTTTACATTCGAAAAAGGTCTTCGTGCTATTTTACGACAGGATCCCGATGTTATTATGGTGGGGGAGATAAGAGATGCAGAAACAGCTAAAATTGCGATTCAGGCAGGTATGACCGGTCATCTTTTAATTACAACAGTACATGCCGGCACTTCAGCTGCAGCATTTGCGAGACTCCAGGAAATGGGAATTCCCGCATTTTCAATGAACTCGGCAATCACTGCAGTTATTGCTCAAAGACTAATCCAGAATATTTGTCCACACTGTAAAACCCCAAAAGCTTTTACTGATAAAGATCTTGAGATTCTTAAAACTGACACACCACCAGAAGGTGTAGAACTCTTCTTTGGAATGGGCTGTGAAAAATGCGACAATACAGGATATCTGGGACGTTCAGCAATTTATGAAATTCTTGAAGTTAACGAACCAATAAGAAAAATAATTTCAAATGGAGTAGATAGTGATCTTATTTATAATGAAGCTAAAAACAATGGTATGACGCCTCTGTGGAACTCGGCTATAAATGCTGTTGAAAAAGGAATTACAACAATAGATGAAGTTGAACGAACAGTGATAAATTCATGATTTATACTCATGATTCATACTATTGTTTCTGATTACTCATATTAATTTGGGTGTTAAATGAAAATAATTCAAAACAAATTCAAAAAAAACATAATAATACTAACAATAATCCTATGTTCAGCAGTCGTTTCAAACATTGCAGCTGCGCAGGGCTATTCAGGTAAATGGAATAGAACATCTTTGCAATTCACCGTTTCCATAGGCAGCTGGGGAAAAGATTGCGGTGTCAAACCTTCATCTTATTCAACATCAAAAATTGCAGAAGTTGAAGTTATGGAATCCAACAACAACCTCTATTTTTCAACAGGAAGATTAAGAACTGACAGATGCAACTCTCCAAATCCCGATCTGAAAAAAATAACATCTTCAACAGTCAGAGGCAGTTGGAGTATGGTATGTGAGACCCCGTCAACTATTTCAAAATATGAAAAAATTGACTATACCCTTGCAGGAACCACCGGAAAACTGATCTATAATGCATCGTCATCTTTTAAATGGACATTAAACAACAATTTCTGTCAGGTAACATGGAAAGAAAAAAGAGTTTATGAAAGACCGTCTGATAAAACTGAATCGACAAATTCATCTCCAATATTAAGTATTCATACAGATCTTCCCGGTAAAGAAGAACCAGTTTTAACTTCGCCCAAACAGACGCCAGTAATTTTAAACAACCCCTCAACGGAGTGCATATCAAATGGAAAGCCCGTTAAGCTGATTATTTTTCCTCAAGCACCTGTTGTACAACCAACCGAGAAACTATGTTTTTTAATTCAGGGTATCGATGTTAACGGCTGCAGATTTCCTTTTCATGCAGACTGGAATATATCGCAAAACGGAATAACCAGAACTGATCTACTTGATAAAAACTGTTTTATTGCCGGGAATAATGCGGCAGAGTCTGAAGGAGTCTATGATGTTCAGGCAAAATATGGCAAAATATCAACATCTACAACTATAGAAGTTGCATTTCCGGATATGGAAGATCTTGCAAGAGCACGGTTAGATATTCCTTCAGAGTTAATTGATGAACAGCCAGAAAAAGACATCGATAAAGAAGCATCTGTAAAAATTGAATCTTCTGCCTCAACACAAGTGATTAATTCTTTAAAAGTTTTACCGGAACAACACAACGAAAATCCTAAAAGTTCTATAATCTCATTTATCATTGTAACCGTTATACCATTAAC
>JAFGVO010000078.1 GCA_016937935.1 Deltaproteobacteria bacterium
CTTAAACCCATAAACGGATTTACCAATGAACATGTAAAAAATCATCAAAAAGATTCTGTCGTTGATTTTGAACTAATAGGAGGTTTTAGAGCCGGAGCCTCGTTTTTGCAGGATTCAGGGAATTATAAACATTTTTATGCAGGATTTATCCCTGGAATAGAGTTAAAATCAAACATTTTTCATTTTAAAAAATTAAAACTTGGCCTTGATGCAGGTTATCTTTTTTACACCAATGAAAAAACTGATGGTACTGATAATCTGAAAATTTCAACCCGTTATAATCGAATTGACTTTACAGCCACATTTGATTTGATATTCAAATCTTTTTTTGCCAATGTTCGTTCTGGTTTTGCTTTGACAATTTTCAAAACAAAAACCACTGACAATATCTCAATTTCAGCCAGTTCGTTTTCACATACTGGAGCTGACCCTGGATTTCTCCTTGGTGCCGGTTTGGGATTCGAATTTGGAAAATCAGTTTTGAAACTGAAAAAATCCGCATTTTTATCTGTTAACTCCGATTGGGTAAGACATGGCAACAGAAACGACTTCACTTTATGGTGCTTAATCGCTTATCAATTCTTTTAAACTCAGAGAACTTCATCAAATCAAGTATTTAACAAATATAAGCTAAAGTAATCTTACAATTCTTGTTTCAACATTAAAGTTTACATAATATATCTTCTGCGACTAATTACGAAAAACTGATCACAAATTGAACTGATGTCGTTTTGAATTAACATCGACAATTGTTTTTGATGAACTTAATTAGATAATGACTGAAAACCAATCTCAATATGAGTTCGTAAATCTTTCATGGTTGCTGGTTTGGTAAGATAATCATCAGCTCCATGTTCAAGGGCATTAACTGTAAAATCAGGACCAATGTGCCCTGTTAACATTATTATATGAAGTTTCTGTTCTTTTACTTTGGCATTGTCTCTTGCTTTGGCGCAAAACTCAATTCCATCCATTTTAGGCATTGTCCAGTCAAGTAAAATTACTGCATCCTCTTCCATCTCAAGCATTTTAAGAGCATCATCAGGATCAGAATAAAAATCAATATCCCAGCCTAAATCAAGTCTTGTAAAATATCTTTGAAGTGATTTTAAAAAAATATCTTCATCATCTACAAAAATAACTTTTTTGGCTTTATTCATTATTAATTTCCTTTTATTTAAATTTTATAAGAGCTTATTATTAAGCTTTACGGATTGATTCAGATTTTTTTTATAGTTAAATCAGCAAAAAGGACCTTTAAATGACATTAAATATCGATTTATCAGAACACACTGCCCTTATTACAGGTGCAACGGGACAACTTGGACGGGTTATGGTAAAGACCCTGGCACAGGCCGGAGCTTCAATTGCCATCCATTTTAATAAAAATAAACAGTCTGCATTTGAAATAAAAGAGTCACTGAAAGACTTTGGAGTCAAAACCTGTATAGTTCAATGTGATGTTACTGACCTTGAATCTGTTATGAAAATGAAAAATGAGGTTGAATCACTTATTGGAAATCCGGATATTGTTATCACTAACGCTGTTTCTCAGATATTTCCATGGAGAACTGTACTTGAGGAAGATATTAAAGATTATGAAGACCAGTTTAAAAGTTCTGTTATGCAGAATGTTAATATGGCCAAAGCTTTCGTCCCGCATATGCAACGCAGTAAATGGGGAAGATTTATTGGAATCAATACAGAGTGTACTATTCAGACATTTGAAACTCAATCCGCATATGTTTCAGGTAAAAAAGGGATGGATGGAGTATTAAGAGTTCTTGCAAAAGAGATTGGTCCATATAATATTACTGTTAATCAGATAGCCCCGGGGTGGACCGTAAGCTATAAAGACAGGGAAAACGGAACAGAAGAACAACCGGAATACTCAAATAATATACCACTTCGCCGCAGAGGAACAGATCAGGAAATTGCAAATGTGGCGGCTTTCCTTGCAAGTGATCTTGCCAGTTTTATTACCGGGGCATTAATTCCGGTTACTGGTGGTAATGCTGTTTTGTAATAATTGTAAAAAATCTTTTGTTTGTATATTGATCAAAATTAAAATAGGTATAAGAATCTGCATCAAAATACACCCGTTAACTTTTATTATGGATGTAAATAAACATTTAAAGGAGTTTGTAAACATGAAAACTAAGATTGTTATAAGTTTAATTACAGCATTGGCATTTACAGGAACAGCCTGCAATAAATGCCCTGACCAGGAGACTAAAAAAGATGCTGATAAAACAGCTGAAGTTTCAATCACAAAAGAATCACTTAAAAATATTCAGGACAAGCTCAATTATGCAGTGGCATTTGATATGGGTAAATCTTTAACCAGAAATGGTCTTGAGTACAACAAAGACATTTTCAATAAAGGTTTATTGGACGGAATGTCAGATTCAGACGAAGCTGCACTTCTTGATGACAAAGCCCGAATGGATGCTAAAAGAGAGCACGCTCAGGTTCAAAGAGAAAAAGAGCGTGTAAAAAGTGAAAAAGAAGGCAAAGAAAATCAGGTTGCAGCAGACAAGTTTCTTGCAGAAAACAAAAGTAAGGACGGCGTAAAAACAACTGAATCCGGACTTCAATACATTGTTATCACTGAAGGTAAAGGCCCAAAACCAACAGCTGAAGAAACTGTAAAAGTGCATTATAAAGGCACCCTTCTTGATGGAACTGAATTTGATAGCTCTTACAAGCGCAATCAGCCTGCAACATTTCCTGTTGGAAGAGTTGTTAAAGGATGGACTGAAGCACTCCAGCTCATGACCGTTGGCTCTAAATGGAAGATCTTTCTTCCGCCAGCATTAGGTTATGGCCCAAGAGGTGCCGGTGGTAAAATCGGTCCAAACAGCGCTCTTATTTTTGAGATTGAACTTCTTGAAATAGTAAAGGATGCAGCAAAACCGGGCGCTCCTGTAGTTGCCAACCCCCAGGCAATAAAAGCCGCACCAGTTGCTGCAGCACCTAAAGCAGCTGTTAAACCAGCCCCTGCCGCACCGGCTCCCAAAACAGAAGTTAAATAAGACAAATTAGCTCTTTTATTAATAAAAGAGCACCCAAGTCGTTGCAATTCGTATTAAAATATCTACAATCTTTCAGTCTATTTTGGATTTATCATTCTAAAATTTGATTAATCAGGCAAATTTAAATTTTAAATATATAAATATTTACATTGTATTGGAGAGAAAAATGGAACTTAACTATGATAAACTTGGAAACGGTCTTGTGCCCGCAATTGCTCAGGATTACAAAACTGGCGAAATTCTGATGCTTGCATTTATGAATAAAGAGGCCTTTGAAAAGACAGTTGAAACTAAAAAAGCAACTTATTACTCAAGAAGCAGAAATAAATTATGGGTAAAAGGTGAAAGCTCGGGAAATATCCAGGAAGTAAAAGATATTTTAATTGATTGTGATAATGATGCAGTTCTTTTAAAAATCAATCAGATTGGTGATGCTGCCTGCCATACAGGTTTTAACACATGTTTTTATCGTACAGCAAACAGTTCAAACGAGCTTGAAATTACAGGCAGAAAAATTTTTAACCCTGAAGATGTTTATAAGAAATAGTTAAAGGACAAGTTTATGAGTAAAATATTAAAATTAGGAATTCCCGCAGGCAGTTTAAAAGACAGCACAGCAGCACTATTTGCCAAAGCCGGATACAATATAACCTTTAAGTCCAGATCCTATTATCCATCTATTGATGATCCTGAAATTGAGTGCATGTTAATTAGAGCTCAGGAGATGTCAAGATACGTTGAAAACGGTATTCTTGATATTGGATTAACCGGACAGGACTGGGTTTTAGAGAATGAATCAGATGTTTTTGAAGTTGAAGAGCTCGAATATGCAAAAGTAAGTTACGGTTCTGTAAGATGGGTTCTGGCTGTTCCAGTGGATTCAGACATTAAAGGTCCAAAGGATCTTGAAGGTAAAACAGTGGCTACAGAGGTTGTAAATCTTACAA
>JAFGVO010000079.1 GCA_016937935.1 Deltaproteobacteria bacterium
ATCAAAAAAGAGCAGGGTGCAGCTTCCCCTGTTTGAAAATTTTTCGGAGGTAAAAAGTATGTTTTTAAAAAATTTAGAAAAAATAGTCGACAAGGCGGAAGAGGAAGCCCTGAAACGAGGCTGGAAAAAAGGAATGGAAAAAGGGATAGCAGAGGGAATGGAGAAGGGAATGGAGAAGGGAATGGAGAAGGGAATGGAGAAGGGAATGGAGAAGGGAATGGAGAAGGGAATTGAGAAAGGAATTGAGAAAGGAATTGAGAAGGGGAGAATGCTTGATGCTTTAAATTTAAAACAGCTTGGTGTTGATATAAAAACCATAAGCAAGGCAACCGGACTTCCCCTTGAAGAAATTGAAAAACTTTAAAAGGTCAACTTAAAAAATGTGTGGTTTTATAATTTCGCTTTTTTTCATTAATCCAAATCATGTAAAAAATGTCAGTTCTATAATGTATTTTTAAATTTGTTTTGTTTAGAAGTAGAGTTGTGGTCCGATGGAGATAAACGGGATTATCCATACCTGATTGTAAATTTCATAACCATGATTAGTAAGAATATCCCGTACAAGTGGTACCCTTACACCGCCTTGAACTGATATGGCCCATGGTTCTGAAATTTTTGCGACTATTTCAAGCGAGAGATGGAATTCAGGCATAAATGTCATGTCTGTTCGTGTTGCATGGCCATCACTGGTTTTAAAAATTGCGAAACCCATGGAAAATCCGCTCCAGCCTGCTATATCAAGATGCTTCTGGTTTAAAAAAAGTGCCCCTAAAAGAAGATTTATGGGAAACAGACTCATTGTTCCTGATATATTGTTTTTTGAAAAATGGGCATTCCCTTCCCAGCCGAGGCTAATGGCAGCTAAAAGGTGTTTTGAAAACAGACCTTTTACAATTACAGTCGATCCGGCAATTATCTGATTGATTGACCAGATTCCCGAAAGTGACAGTGACAGGCCAGCTGCTTTAAATTGTGGATATTTTGTTTTTATTTCCAGTGGTTTATCTTTTGTTCCCGCAATGATGTCAGGTTCAATTAACGCAAGACCCGCCCCAAGTGCTGGAAGGTCACCGTCTTTATTATACATGGCGATAATTTCTTCAGACACAAGTGCAACTGCCCAGGCAGTCTGTTTTATATTAGTATCTTTCTCGACAGTTCTTACTTCCTGGGCTTTCTCTTCACCACTGTTGTCCACGGTGACAATTATATATTTTTCACTGACGCTTATTATTGTTACATGCCATTGATATGGAGTCTGCGAAATATGGGAGGGTTCATCTGAAATTTGTCGCGTTTTAGAAATAATATTATATTTGGAAAGTCTGACATTCAAAATATTTTTAACTTCATCAGCGATTTCTTTAAGGGGTTCTTCATATTCAACCAGCAAAAACTGATTTTTTTGATTTGTTGAATATGTATCATCCTCATCTTCAATACTCTGTTTTTTGTCAGTACTTTTTTTTTGAGATGCGAGAGTCATTGGAGAAAAAAGTACAACCGAAGCAACAGCTGCTAATGTAAATATTAGTATTTGAAATTTTATTAAAAAGAAATTCATAATTAAATTTAGTATATCAGTAAGATAATAAAGATAAACATTTTGGTGAAAAACTGACTTTTAACACTATATTTTAAAATTGTATAATGTTAATCATTTTGTTGTTTGTTATAAAACATAAACAGATATTTAGCACATGATTATAACAGTAATTTAAAATTATTTACCGGAGGCTATTTTGAATACACCTGAATTTTCGGTTGTAATGCCTGTTTTTAATGAAAGTAGACTTGTTGAACGCACTGTAGGCAATCTTTTAGAGGTTCTTAAAGATGAGCGTTCATTTGAAATTATTCTTGTTGATGATGGATCTTCAGATGACACCTGGGAGGCAATTTTTGAGCTCTCAGAAAAGTATCAGCAGGTAAAAGGTGTGAAGTTTACAAGAAATTTTGGTCATCAGGCTGCACTTCAGGCTGGGATTGCACATTCATCGGGGCAGTCAGTTATAACTATGGATTCTGACGGAGAACATCCTGTTGAATTTGTAAAAATATTTGTTGAGAAATGGAGAGAAGGGGCCAGGGTCGTTCAGGGTATAAGAGCTGAATCCAAAAAGCTGCCTTTAATAAAAAGAGTCACTTCAAAAGGATTTTACAGCTTGTTTTCCTGGCTTGCCCAGACAGAAATTCGTCCCGGTTCGGCAGATTTCAGGCTTCTTGACAGAAGTGTTGTTAATATTATCCACCAGCATCCCGAAGCAAGCGGTTTTTTAAGGGGATTCATACCCTGGAGCGGCTTTAATACTGTCTATGTGCCATTTGAGCAGGGTACCCGTCTTGAAGGTGTTTCAAAGTTTACACCCAAAAAGATGATTGGGATGGCCAGAGAGGGAATTATCGGTTTTTCTGTCAAGCCACTTAGATTGTCAATGCTTCTTGGACTTTTAACCTGCCTGTTTGCACTTGTTAATCTGGTATACTCTATTGTTGTAAGACTTGTAATGCCTGAGACTGTAGTTCCCGGATGGGCAACAGTGACATCTTTACTGGCACTTTTAGGAGGAGTTCAGCTTCTTGTTATGGGCATTTTGGGTGAATATATTGCGGTACTTTTTAAAACAGTGCGAAATGAACCCGGCTTTATTGTTGGAGAAAAATCAGGATTTTCAGATGATGTTTAGGATTTTTAAAACAGAATCTTTTTAAAATCGGAATTTAAAAACCTTTAAGCAGAATAAAAAAAGTGTGATAGAAGTTTTTTGTCCGGTTATTTAATTAAAGAGATTACTTTAAATAGAGGGAGGAGAAGCCTGATGTTAACAATTATAGATAAAAACGAAATTGAAACGAGAATTCCTGGTCCTGTGGATGATGAAGCTGAAAAAATTGCTGCCGGCATTATCAGTGATGTAAAAAAAAGAGGTGAGGATGCTCTTTATGAATACTGTGTAAAATTTGGTGATATTGAAAAAGGTGACAGTCTCATAATTCCAAGAAGCGAGCTTGAAAAAGCAGCAGGTGAAATTCCCTCTGATCATCTTGAACTTCTTAAGAAAACAGCAAAAAGAGTTGAAATATTTGCACAGGCACAAAGGAATTCAATAAAAGATGCACTTGTTGCAATTCCCGGAGGTTTTGCGGGTCATCAGGTGGCTCCGGTTGAAAGAGCATGCTGCTATGCACCAGGTGGTCGATTTCCACTTCCTTCATCAGTTATTATGACTGCCGTTACAGCAAAAGTTGCCGGTGTAAAAGAGATTTATGTTGCATCTCCAAAACCTGTACCATTAACACTTGCAGCGGCATTTGTATCAGGTGCTGATTATCTGGTTGCTGCCGGAGGGGCTCAGGCAATTGCAGCTTTTGCATATGGGGCAGGTGATATTCCTGTCTGCGATGTTATTGTGGGACCAGGCAACCGGTTTGTGACTGCAGCTAAAAAACTTGTCTTTGGAAATGTTTCAATAGATATGCTGGCAGGCCCGTCAGAACTTACAGTACTTGCAGATAAAACAGCATCTCCGGATGTAATTGCAGCAGATTTGCTTGCTCAGGCTGAACACGATGTTGTCGCTGTTCCTGTTCTTGTAACAGATAGTAAAGAACTTATTGATGCTGTTAATCTGGAACTTAAAATTCAGCTGGAGCAGCTTAAAACTTTTGAAACCGCATCAAAATCTCTTGAAAATGGTTTTGCTGTACTTGTTGATTCAATAGAAGAAGGGATTGACATCTGTGACAGGCTTGCGCCTGAGCACCTTGAGGTTTTTACTGTTAATGCTAAAAGTGTTGCAGAGAAGTGTAATAATTATGGAGGTCTGTTTATTGGTCAGGGCAGTGCGGAGGTTCTCGGGGATTACGGTGCAGGCCCTAATCATACTCTTCCTACAGGTGGAACAGCAAGGTATACCGGAGGGTTAAGCGTATTTAACTTTTTAAGAATACGTACATGGATTAGAATCGATGACTCTTCGAAAGCTAAAGATCTTGTGTCTGATTGTGCTAAACTTGCAGAGCTTGAAGGGCTGGACGGTCACGCAAAATCTGCACTTAAAAGGTTATAAATATTAATATTTTACTATTTATTAATATTTTTGATGTTGATAATGATAAAATAGTGAATAAAATTAGCCTGACTTACGTAAAATATGTGCAGGTTGCAAAAAAGGTTGCAACGGTCTGATGAAAATTTATTTAAAAAAAGAGAATTGGTAAAATGAAATTTAGTAAAAAAAATATATATACATTGATTACAGCAATAACATTTTTAATTAGTTCAACATCTTTTGCAGTTACTTTTTCTAAAGATGAAAAAGCCAGGTTAAAACAGGGAAAGAGTGTTGTTCAGTATTTGCCGTCTTCTGGTCAAAAGGGGTTTTACGGAGGAGCAGGCTATATTGTTGTAAATGCCCCGGTTGAAAAGGTGTGGAGTCTTATTCGTAACTGGGATCTTTACTCTAAGATGTTTCCCCATACGGAGTATTGCAAAATTGTTTCTAAAAAAGATGGCAAAACACTTGTAAAAATGAAAATTGGTCACCCGGTTATTAATATTCACTATCATGCCCAGATAACAGAAGATGATAGTAAAAAAACTCTTGATTTTGAACTTGTATCAAATTACCCCCATGATCTTGATATGTTAAAAGGGTATTGGAGACTGTTTCCTCAAAAAGGCGGCAAGACACTGATTGCTTATGTTGTATCTGTTAAAGCGCCCATGGGGATTGTATCCATTGCAGGACCGGAGCTCGCTCAAAGTGCCATTGATGCGTTATTAAGTATTCCAGGGGATGTTAAAGCCTGGCTTCGCAAGCATCCTTAACCTGTAGTTATTGTTCCGACATCTATTGAACCTGAATATATGGATATCTGTGAAAATCTTTGAATAAAATCAATAAAAAAACAGTGGTGGCAATTGGTGGTGTTGATTCTTCAGGAGGGGCCGGTCTATTTACTGACAGCCTTGCCATAAGATCCGGCGGGTTTCATTGTGCCCCGGTTCCGGTTCTGAATACTGTACAGAGCGGACTTGTTTTTAAAGGAATAATTGAAATTGAGAGTGCTGTTTTTTTAGAACAGTTGAAACTTATTTTTGAATCACAAAATGTAGCTGCAATTAAAACAGGAGCACTTGGAGGCAGTAATACAGTTAATGCATTGGTTGAGTTCATTGAAAAACTGTTAATAAAAATCCCGGTTATTGCAGATCCTGTTTTAGGGAGCAGCACAGGAGGGGAACTTGCAAATGAGAATGCTGTAGCTTCTATAAAAAACAGGCTTTTTCCCCTGTGTGAGGTAGTTACACCTAATATTTCAGAGGCCTCGGTTTTGTGCGGGTTTGATGTATTTGATTTAAAAACAATGGAATTTGCAGGCAGGAGAATATTGGCAATGGGGGCGAAGAATGTTCTTGTTAAAGGGGGACATCTAAATATTGGTGCCCGGCAGAGGGACATTTTTGATGTGCTTGTAACTGAATCAGGAGATTCACATATTTTAAAGGGGCGGGTAGTTGATATATCAGAAATAAGAGGTACAGGGTGTGCACTGGCCTCACTTATTGCCGCTAACAGGGCGCTGGGCTTTACTGTTTTGAAGAGTGTGGAAATGGCGAGAGAAAAGCTTGCAGATGCAATGGAAAACTCATATTCTGCAGGGGACGGACCAGGAATCTTAGGTTTTTAGTTCCAGATACAAATTTGATAAGTTTTGTTTAAGGAGAGTTAAGTTGATGGATATTAAAATTCAAAATGTTTTAACCGGAAAAAAGGAAGTTTTTGAACCGGTTAATCCCGATAAGTTATCAATATATGTTTGTGGTGTAACTGTTTACGGCAGGTGCCATGTGGGGCATCTTCGCTGTTATTTATCTTTTGATTCTATTTTAAGATATTTTAACTGGAATGGCGTTGATGTAAAATATGTAAGAAATTTTACAGATATTGACGATAAGATTATTGCAAGGGCTAAAGAGATTGAGGAAGGTCAGGAGGGTGAATGGCGGAAAGCTCCCCAGTATGAATTATATGATGAGGAGCAGTGGAGTGAGAGATTTAAAGAGGATGGGGAAATTTTAGAACTCGCCAAAAGTTCATCAAAACATCTTTCCCAGGTTGTTGCCGACTATTTTATTGATGCCTTTAGAAATAAGGATTTTGCCCCTTTTGATCTTTTTCCCGCAGAAAGTGAGCCTCAGGTTTCAGATTACATTCCTGAAGTTATTGATTTGATTCAAAAGATTATTGATAACGGATTTGCCTATGAAGTTGAGGGAGATGTCTATTTTGATGTTCCCGCATATCACGCCTCTACCAATAGATACGGAGTTCTGTCCAGACGTGATTTTACCCAGCTTATGGAGGGGGCAAGGGTCTCCACAGGTGATAAAAAGCGCAATGGGCCCGATTTTGCCTTGTGGAAAGCATCAAGAGAGGGTGAACCATACTGGGAGTCTCCGTGGGGAAACGGGCGTCCCGGATGGCACATCGAGTGTTCTGCAATGAGTAATAAAGAGCTTGGAACTCCTTTTGATATTCATGGAGGGGGCAAAGATCTGATTTTCCCCCATCACGAAAATGAGATAGCCCAGTCCGAGGCCGGGCAGGGTCACACTTTTTGCAATACCTGGATTCACAATGGTTTTGTAACAGTGGACGGGGTAAAGATGAGCAAGAGTCTTGGAAATTTTATTCCAATTTCATCAGCTCTTGACATGGCACTTCCCGAGGTGTGGCGAATGGTTGTTTTATCAAGTCATTATGCCAGCCCTATTGATTTCAGCAGAACACGCAAGGTTGGTGATGATGGAAAAACCGTAAGAGGTACAATTGATATTGCGTACGACAGGGTAGTATATTTTTACGAGACTTTAAAAAAAGCCAATGCTGTTTCTGACTGTTCAGATGATAATTCTTCCATTGAAATTATTGATGATAATCGGGCGGTTGGAATTGTATCCCGTTTTAAAGATGCAATGAATGACGATTTTAATACTGCTAAAGCCATCGCTTCAATTGGTGAATCAATGAAGTATTTAAATGAGCTTTGCGATATGAAAATGAAAGCTGTTAAAAAATTGAACGGCGGTGATGCTGCATGGAAAAAAAC
>JAFGVO010000080.1 GCA_016937935.1 Deltaproteobacteria bacterium
AAAGGTTTTTACAAAATCAAAATGGATGGGATGTTTTTTTGAATTTATAAAATAGACCGTGGGGTTGTCATCAACATCTTTAATATAAAATTTAACAGCATATGCTTTGCCAATTGATGTGTCAGTTTTAAATGCGAGACTTTTAAATGCATCAGGTCCGGTATCACTTTTAAAGCCGGTAACAAAGTCATCACTTTTTATAAAAGGCTGAAGCTTTTCAAGTGTCAGTTCTTTTTTATAACAACTTTCTTCCTGCTTAAGTTCATCTAAATTAACATTAACAGTAAAAAATTTATACCCCCTGGCTCGTAAAGTAATATCCATATCAGAATAGGGGTTATCAATAAAAATCTCTTTTGTTCCAGCATATAAAAACTCTCGAACATCGCCGTTATTTGAAGCGGCAACAACTGAAACTTCACCAATCAGGTCATTGTCAGAGGTGGTTAAAATAATCTTTAAATCAGGGTAACTTTTTTCACCGCACCCAAAGAGTGTAAAGAGAAATATGACAAACAACAAAGCCAGACTGCTTATTCTTATGTAAATAAACTTCATAATTTTAAACCGAAACATTTACTTTTTATCAAGGCATGAATCACCAAGGCATACCTCAAAGTCATCAGTCAGCTCAGCATAGGTACCATCTTTTTGAATCTGTTTACAAACTATGGGCAGCGCTCTGTCACAACCGCATCCATCCTCTTTGACAGAACCGTCACTGTTTAAAATCTGAATACAGTCCATTGTATTGCATGAACGCCATCCAAACCCGAATGATGAGTGATAGTATTTAAAAATTGTCCCGTTGAATGTAAACTGCAGAGAATCATTGTGATGATTACCGCCCCAGTCATAAACAGCATCATCAAGCTCTTCAACAGTGTTATTCCCTTTAGTCCATATCTGTGCTGCAGCAGATGTAAAAATTGGAGATTCCATCATGATTACCTTGCAGGCTGTTGGAGTGTTCTGAATGTAAATAACCCCTTCTGTTCCATCGTAATCAAACGAACATAGCCAGTCCACATCTTCAGTAGTCCAGTCATACTCAGTATTCTCCCAGGAGTTTTCACAACTGACAACTCTGCTTTGGGGAGTCCGTATTTCAAAACCCCACTCATTATCTGTATCAACGGGCACGTCTGAATCAATCACAGTATCAGTATCTTTTGTGGAAGTATCAGTATCCCCGGATTGAGAATCAGTATCGTCTTTTTGTGAATCAGTATCGTCTTTTTGTGAGTCCGTATCAGAATTATCTGAAGTATCCGAATCTGTGTCATCAGCAGAGGAACTGTCAGAGCATCCGGCAGATAAACCAAACCAAATCATAAATAGAATCATAAATAAAACAATAAATAAATTTCTAAACTTTAAGCCAAACATTTTAACCTCCAATAAGTATTAAATACAGAAACTCATATCTGTATCGACAATATTAACACCGTTCAATTTAAAAATGGGAACTTTTATTTTATTGATAGAAAAAAACATATGGAATATATGAAATTTAAAATATTTTTAACACGTGATAAATTATTTTAATTAAATCTGAAAGAAAAAAACTATGATATCAAAATTATTAATTTCACTGCTTATTGGAGTTGTCGCCGGAATCATTGATGTTGTACCAATGATAATGCAAAAACTTGATAAATATGCGTGCTGGTCAGCTTTTATACACTGGACCGTTTTGGGTGTCATTATTTCTTATGTACAGATGCCAATGCCCGGTTATTTAAAAGGGATTGTTATTTCTGTGCTGACAGCACTGCCCATTTTAATTATTGTTGCAAAAGAGGATAAGAAGGCCATTATTCCAATCATGGCAATGTCTGTTTTACTTGGAGCAGGAGCTGGATATTCTTCTGCTCTATTTGCAAACTGAGAAATGTAATTATGGAAGAACTTCAAAATTTAGGCTTTGATACATTTTTTATAAATCAGGCAGATGAAAAAAAACTTGCAGTACACGAAATTGCAAAAGTTGTCTCTGTTCATAAAGAGAGCTGCATAATAACAAAGGGAGCTGAATTTGTATTTGCAGAGTTATCAGGAAATCTGTCATACACCGCAGATTCTGTTTTTGATCTTCCAACAACCGGCGACTTTGTTTATGCAAATTTTTATGACAATGATACCCACGCAATAATTCATGGGGTTGTCCCAAGGAGAACACTCTTAAAAAGAAAAACAGCGGGAAAATCAATTGATTTCCAATTGATTGCCGCAAATATTGATACGGGGTTTATTATTCAGTCAGTGGATTATAATTTTAATATCAGTCGCCTTGAGCGATATCTTGTAATGGTAAACGAAGGTGGTGTCACCCCGGTTATTTTACTGAGCAAGTGCGATCTTTCAACTACAGATGAAGTAAATAAAATCAAAGAGTCTATTTATAATATTGCCCCGAATATACAAACAATAGAGTTCAGCAACTTATCAAAAGAACATATTGATACTATAAAAAACAGTCTCTCTCCGGGTAAAACATATTGTCTGCTGGGATCATCAGGGGTCGGCAAAACGACTTTGTTAAACAGTATCATCGGCAGTGAACTTTATGAGACCCAATCTGTAAGCAAAAAACAGAACAAGGGAAGACACACAACAACAAGCCGTGAACTTATCAGATTAGAAAATGGCGCCATGATAATTGACACACCGGGCATGAGAGAACTTGGAAATATCTCTACAGATACAGGAATTGACGAAACCTTTGCTGAAATTATCGAGCTGTCCCAGGAGTGCAAATTTAATAACTGCTCACATACCAACGAAAAAGGGTGTGCCATATTACAGGCAATTTCTAAAGGTGATTTGAAAAAAAACCGTTATAAAAATTACCTTAAAATGAAATCAGAATCAGACTTCAACGAAATGTCATATTCAGAAAAAAGAAAAAAAGACAAAGAGTTCGGCAAAATGATCAAGCAGACCTTAAAAATTAAAAACCGATAATCTTTCGCAAATAATAGCTAAAAACTAAAATATTTTTAAAAAATCAGGTTCAGAATTGAGGTTAATTTAATCCTTGATGATAAAGAGCATCCGCAGGAAGAGTCATCGGCAGGCTGGTCTTCATTGTTATCGATATTATTATTTGCGTCACTGTCGCTGTCATAATCAATAAAATTATCCGTGTCACCGCTGCTGTCTGCAATTCCGTCGGAATCTGCATCTGTATCATTGGCATTAATTTCCGAGTCACTGTCTCCGTCCACATCAACATCTGAATATCCGTCAGGGCCCACGTAGACAAGTTCAATTCCGTCGCCGATTCCAAGATTGCGGCTGTACTGACGGTCGTCAGGATTGTTCCAGTGTTCGTGAACACCAAGACTTTTAGCCCCCCCATTATTATCCGGATCATAAACAACACCGGACGGAGGGTCATCAGCAAGAGCGGCTTCGTGGAGATACTGATCAGCATACTCAATTTGCGGAGCGTCATTCCAGTTTGACCTGAACATGTCAAGACTGACAGAATCACAGGCAACTCCGTCTAAAGATGCAATAATACTTGAAGGCCAGTCATTATTAAACGGAGCTCTCTGCCATTTATCAACAGGTTCCCCGTACAAAAGATAAGTGGGATAAATAGCGTCCATCATCCACAACATTGTTTTTTCACCCATATCTTTATGGGCCATCCAGTCAGTAAAAGTCATATAGCGCGGAGTTCCGTTGCCGGTGGGGTTAAAATTATCGTGAGCATTAAAATGCCAGTCAGAATTAATACTTGTCATTCCATACATATTTTTTGCACCAAATGTAACCCCCTGCCCTTCATGACCTTTAAGTATTGGCATATTAATCAGATAGGTCGCCTCAACCGCACATAAGGCAAGCCCCGTGGCAAGAGCACCATTATCTGCGGAATAATCTATTGCATTATCAACATATTGAGATTTTGTACGCCCGTCCCCTCCAATATTATCCACAAAAATAACGTCGGGATATTCCCCGTGACATTTGTCAAAAATATTATCAGTAATAAATCGGCTTGCATCATATACTGTGATCATATTCTGTGGAACACCGGCATCCTCAATTAGAGTTTTAAGAAGAGCTAAAACCAGAAGAGGGTTGGCATTTATCTCATTTGTATTTGCATGTCCAGTGGTGTTATTCTGATTAATTTTAATGGCAATTTTTTCCCCGGTTCCATAACCATTATCCCCACGGCCTTTTGCATTATTAAACCAGTGAAAAATTCTGTCCCACCCCGTTGATACTGAGTCTGCCCCGGAAAGCGCACGCACCATCTCCTTTGCCATTTTATCAGCTGTCTCCTGATCATTATTATCATCACTCCACCACTGGCCGGTTCCATCATAATTTGCCACAGCGGGATTATGAACCCAGGCAACACGTCCGGGATATATACCCCGTGCAACACCAATGGGGCTATTTTCAAGCTGCCCTGTTTCCATTCCAATAAAAGCGGCGCTTGCCTGCTTTGCATCACCGGAAACAAATGCGGCAGTTGAGAGTCCAAAAAGAACCAGAAAAAGAGAACCATAAATATATCTGGCGTTAATAAAACTGCGTCTGGCTTTTACAAGAGCAAAAGATGAAACAGCAATGGAGACCAAATAAGTTAAAAAACCGATTCTAAGAGGTGCCGTATCCTGCAGACAGGGATAAGCCGCACGGGAAGGTTTTGGAATAACCCTCACAAAATACCAGAGGGTCGCAAGAAGTCCCGCACCTAAAAAAGCCCATTTAGGCCAGCCCCTAAAATTAACCCCTGTTACTCTCCCTGATTTAGAACATCTTTTAAGCAAATTAGTTTTTTTCATCAAAGATACACTCCTTAATATGTGTACAAACACAAGCAACCGTTTGCACAATAATAAACCCTGCACAATTTTTATACAAACAGTAAATATTAAAACCAATCCTGTAAAATAAGAGGCTAAAAAATTTATATGAGTAGAAATATATTCCTGACTATAGACGTATTGTATAACGAGTAAAACACATGAGGAGCCAAATGAAAACGATATGTGGATAGCCGGCGGCGTAAAACATAAACATCGCAAAGCAGAGCTTGAAAAAATGTTAAAACAAAAAAACTCATCAAAGGTCACCTTTAACGGAATAACCCCATACATCTCCCCAAACAAAACCTGCGGCTTGATAGCCTCATTCTCTTTTTAAAAAATCAAAAGTTAAGTTGTGATAAATTATAAATCCCTGCCTGATGGAGAGCTGTCTGTTTACCAGGAATTCCGCGTTTGGTTCAAAGAACATTTTTAAAGTGAATTACTGATAATACAAACAAAGATCTTAAACTCTAAGAACCGTCACCACTATTAATCACCACTATTAATATCCTGACTAACACGGGCTTTATATTAGTATATTAATAGGTTATCTGATTTTTTTGAGGTTGCGCTAGAAAGCGCCCATGTTTTCGCTGTCAGATGCTGTGCCTATTGCAGGGGAACCTGTTTGCAAAGTGAAATCATCTGCTGCGGTGTCTGTGAACAGAGGATCCTCTGCTATAACACCGTCAGTGCCGTTGTATCCCGAGCCTTCAACATCACTGTAGGTAACTGTTACGGTGTCACTAAATTCAAAGTACCATTGTGATGCGTCTGGAGCTGTGTTGCCCCAGATGATGGTATCGTTAATAGTTAGAGTGGCTCTATTATAAATGGCACCACCTTCAGCGACGGCGTGATTTCCCCACATGGTTGTTTTGATAATAGCTGCAGTTGTTGCCGCATTTTGTGAAGCACCACCGAAGAATGCAGCACCACCGTATTGTGCACTGTTGCTGTTGAACAGACAACCGGCAATAGATGTTGCAGAACTATCGTCAGAACGAATTGCACCACCGTGGTCAGTAGCAGAGTTACCTTGA
>JAFGVO010000081.1 GCA_016937935.1 Deltaproteobacteria bacterium
CCCGAAGTTTACAGTGGATTTGCCTTTGGACTTGGTGTTGACCGTGTGGCAATGCTTAAATATGAGGGAATCACAAGTATAAAACTTTTTTACGAAAACGACCCTCGTTTTCTAGACTGTTTCAGGAGGTAGAAAATGCTGGTAAGCTACAAATGGCTCTGCAAACTTGCGGGTTTTAATCCAACAGTCCAGGATATAACAAAAAAATTAACATTCAGCGGTCTTGAAGTTGCAGATATACGCCACAGAGGTCCTGAATTCAACAATATCATAGTTGCTCAAATAACAGATAAAAAATCTCACCCAACCCGTGACAAACTATCTTTAGTAGAAGTTGATACAGGAAATGGAGAAATCGTTAAAGTTGTCTGCGGTGCACCAAACTGCCCTCTTCCAGGGGCAAAAGTTGTTCTTGCCAAAGTTGGAGCAATGTTTGGAGATTTTGTCATTGAACCTAGAACACTTGCAGATGCTGAATCTTTTGGAATGCTTTGTTCTGAAAAAGAACTTGATATTGGTCCTGAAGATGATGGAATCATAATACTTGAAACGGAGTCCCCTGCTGGTACTCCAATTATTGATGCACTTGATCTTGAAGACTGGATAATTGAGCTTGAAGTTACTCCAAACAGACCCGATGCACTCTATCACATTGGAATAGCACGAGAAATCTGTGTACTTTTTGATAAACCATTTAACTATCCCAAACCAGCCGAAATACCACTATTAAGTGAAGCAGTTGATTCATTAATAGATATTAAGATTGAGGACCCTGAAAAAGTCTTAAGATATTCCGCGTCAATAATTAAAGATGTAAAAATATCCCCTTCACCATTTAATATCAGATATCTTCTTCACAATATTGGAATCAGACCAATTTCAAATATTGTAGATATAACAAACTATATTTTAATGGGTTACGGACAGCCACTTCACGCTTTTGATTTAAACAAAATTAAAGACAGTAAAATCATCACAAGAAATGCCCTGCCTGGTGAAAAAATGAAAACTCTTGATAATATTGATCGTTCATTTTCTGCAGAAGATATTTTAATATGTGATGGTGAAAAAGCTATCGCAGTGGCAGGTGTTATGGGCGGACTTGATACAGAAGTCACTGATGATACAACTGATATTCTTATTGAGTGTGCAAATTTTAACCCCTCGGCAATAAGAAAAACATCGAAGAAATTAAAACTTTCTAGCGACTCATCCTACAGATTTGAAAGAGGCATTGACCCTAATCATATGGACAGGGTTTTAAAAGCTACAGCATCAATGATTACATCTCTTGGGGGGGGAAAGATGGCATCAGGATTTGCAGATATCTATCCTGTGCCGGTAAAACCCATTGAGGTACTGTTTCGTCCTGCAAGATACGAATCTATTATGGGAGCAGCAGTATCACTTGAGACATCAAAAAAAGTACTGGAAGGACTTGGAGTAAAAACTAAAAAGGACGGCGATAATCTAATCGCTGAAATTCCAACATTTCGCCCTGACATGGAAAGAGAAATCGATCTTATTGAAGAGATTGCACGAATTACCGGAATGAATAATATCACTCCATCTCTACCCAGGATACAATCACAGGTTCCGGACAGAGATGAATTTGATTTTGCAAAACTGGCAAAGCAGACACTCTCTTCAATGGGGCTTCAGGAATCAGTTACGTACTCTTTTGTGCCCAAAACACTTTTAACAATACTTGGATATGAAAATGACAGTGTTGAAATTGCAAATCCTTTAAATAAAGAAAGAGCAACTCTAAGAACAACACTGATTGCCGGCCTTTTAGAAAATTTAAAAAGGACAAAATCAAGATACATGAACTCCTTTGCCCAGTTTGAGGTGGCAAGAGTTTATAAAAATAATAGTTCAGGAAATCTTCCAATTGAAACTTTAAAAGCAGCCGCAGTTATAAATGGACCCAAAAAAGGCTGGATTACTCAAAACAATGACAATTATGATTTTTATGACATTAAAGGTATCGTTGAAAGATTTGTTTTAGAACTGACAAACAACACTATTCAGTTTAAACAGGATTCAATCTCATATCTTCACCCCGCAAGAACATTATCAGTATTAATTGACGGGGAACAGCTTGGATTTGTTGGTGAAATTCATCCTAACGTATTAAAAGATCTTAAACTTGAAAAAGGTGCTTTAGCATTTGAACTTGATTTAATGAAACTTTTCAGCAAAAAGAGAATTTCTCACGCATTACCCTTAAGTGATTTTCCTCCAATGGAGCGGGATGTTGCCTTTATTGCTGATAAAAATATTAACGGCGGATCACTTTTTGATGCCCTGAAAAAAGAGTGCGGTGAACTGGCAAAAGAGATAAATATCTTTGATATTTATGAGGGTAAAAACATCGATAAAGATAAAAAATCTATTGCCTTCTCAGTCAAATACAACGCCCTGGACAAAACCCTCACAGACAAGGAAGTTGATGCAATCCACACTGCCGCAGTCGAAAAAGTAAGAGAAAAATTCAACCTCACTTTTAAATAATCAGCGATCAATAAAAAATAGTCACTTGGCCTCCGTCCTGTTTTTTGCCTGTTTTTTGCTCTCAGATGAAAAACTTAAAATCATGTATTTACAATTTAAACACTA
>JAFGVO010000082.1 GCA_016937935.1 Deltaproteobacteria bacterium
ATAATACCAAGGATAATCTCTACAGCTCCATCCACCTTCACCGCGGGGTGTAGTTCCTGAAACGCACCAGCTTTTTCCAAAATTTGGTAATATTGTCCCGGTCCAGGATGTATTATCATTAATAGATTTTAGCCAGACAGCCATTATTTGTTTGACTGTAAATTGGTTTGCACCGCCTTCTGTGTGTAGTTTCCAGAAGAATCTGATCCAGTCCCACTCGGAACCCAGGTTTTTGAATGTTGCCGGAGGCTCGCAAAAGTATTTTGTCCAGCCCAAATTATTTTGGGGAGCTGTAGATAATGATAAAGGTCTTATGTCTGAATAATATTCTGCAGCTGGTGCTTCCCATCCAATTCTAATATCAGATCCGTTTGCAACAAAGTATGAGCGCATAGAACTGGCTTTAATACTTGGTTTGTAATATACAAATGTATCTGTGCTGCCAACTTTGTTATACATGAGACTTGCAAAAAAGTTTACAAAGCCCTCCTTGGCAGAAGCTCCTGTCCACTCTCGTGAAGTCAGTGAATGAGTGATTTCGGGCGGAGTATTAAGATCTGCTCCATAAGAGGTACATGCGGCAGAGGATATATCTGATTGTGCAATACCTGACCCGTCAGCATCATAGTAGCTTGTCATATATCCCGGTCCAGCATTAGCATCTGCCAGTGCGTGACCAAATTCATGTGCATGAATGAATTTTCTGTGAACATGATCTGGATGTATACATAAATTTGTAATAGTCCACCCATCCGAATTTTTAATATTTTTGTTATGCCAGCTTACTGTTTTTCCATCATAGTCCGGATGATAACATAGCTTATCATTACTTCTTGATGCAATATTGACTATGGCTTTTTCAGGCCAGCCTAAATCTTCATTAATAGTTTTTGAAAGAATATAACTGTATGTTCTCATCATCGCTGAATATTTATTTATTGGAATATTTACCCATTTTATAATGTATTGAGTATTAGATGAAAAAGTGTCAAATCTGTATGGACCAGTTGTATATGATGGTATAATAGGACTATTTGTACCATCTGGCCATGCTGTAGATTTATCAGCCAAAATTTGAACTGTTCTGGTGCCGGTTTTTATTGCTGCATAAAAAGTGACCTTGTATGAGTAATTTGATATGGCAAGGTATTCCGGTGTACATCCATAATCATCAGTAATGACATTGTAACTTTTGGTTGTGTAGTGTCCATTAAAGGCAGAAGTCACTGTTACTTTTGCTACTGTGTTTTTTATAAGCGGGAACATTCCAAAATACGAATTAGTGAGGTATTGCTCACCTTTATTTGAATCTTCATAACTTGTATTTGGCCATGCCGCACAAAATTTTACAGTTCTTGCTTTTGCAAATCCACCAATGGTGAGAATCAGAAATATTGTAAAAATGTATATTAAATTTTTCATTTTGTTCTCCTTTTATCAGTCAATTATTATTACATGAGTATCAGTATCATTGTTACTGTCTGTATCAATATTATTATCACTATCGGGCAGTGTGAAATCATCCGGGTCGATAGTCTCATATGCAAACCGGGCAGCAGAGATTGAGTAATCCACTGTTCCATCACTGTTAAAAACTGTATTTACAGTATTATTTGAAGTGTCATCTTCCTGATTAAAGTAATAACCGTCAAAATCATTTATAAAGGTGTCTGCATTAAAATAAGTAACTTTATTGTTTTCACCAAGCCGGTAATAGATATTTTCAGGAGCAATTCTAAGTTCGGTCTGCTCCACACCATTTTCATCTGTCACATTTTCGGTTATTGAAACCTGACCGACTATTATTATACCGGTTTGCTGAACAGGCAGAGTATTAGTTGCAGTATTCACATCAACAGACCCGTTGGCTGGTATTGTAAAGTTTCCAAGATCAGTTTCACCATTGAGATCAAAAGCTGAATTACCCGTTAAAAGTATTTTAACTTCTTTTTGATCATTAAGATTATTTTTAACATGGATGTTTATACCGTCAGCGTCTGTTATTATATCACTTTCACCATCTCCAAAAGTTACGGTGTATTCCGGACTGGTATCTTCAGCATCTGTACCTGGCAGTTTAGCGGTGAGGCATGCAAGGTTGCAGGCGCCGTTGTTGTCGCAGAATTTTAGATTGTCTATCCAGTAAGTTGTATTCTGGTTATTAGCTGAAAATGCCAGTTTTACTGATACAGAACCATCTTTTAACATACTAAAAAACTGATCGGTTAATGGAATCTCGTAGGTTGTCATTTTTGCATCGTAGGGGTCGTCTGTTTCGTATTCAAGCATGCCGGCAAATTCGTATTGGCTTTGATCGGCCGATTTTAAATAGACCGAAATATTGCCAACGTAGGTGTAGTATGGAACTCCGTTTGAGTAGACATTAAGTTTTATTGAACCTGAAGTGGCATCATAACTAAATGGAGTAGAAAAATCCATTGAGCTCTCCATCTCAAACCCGTAAGCATCATTAAGTGCAACTTCAAGGGTTGATTCACCTTCAGCAGCTAAAAAGCTTGAAAGCTCTGCCTGAGACTGCTCGCCGCCGCTTATTGGTATCCATAAATTCTGATCGAAATTTACCATGTCACACATGTTTTCGGTTTCTGTTTCATCAAAGGTTGTATTGTATTCTGTACAGTTGGGGTAGAGATTAACAGTTGAATCAGTATCTATCCAGACACTTTTACCGTACAGTGCACCGTTAACTGTACATCTTGAAAATGCGTAAATCTGTGCGTTAGGTGCTGTTACCACACCGTTGAAAACTGAGTCTGTACCAATTTTTATCTGGTTACTGCTGTTTGTATAAAACTGAACCTGTACAGGGTCAGCACCTTCAGAGAGAACAAATTGATTTCTGTCCCCAAAGCGCAGATCATTTTGAACATTGATCTCTATAAAATCAGATTCAGGATCAAAATTCAAAATTGCGTTCCCACCTTCAACTATAAAACTTGCAAAGTTGTAACTGCCTGCACTAAGGCTTAAAACAGCCCCGTCATAAATATGAATATTGCCGTAGCTGCCCGGGGCAAGCTCTAAAGAGTTGCCGTTATAAAGATTATAATCCTGTGAACCGGGTGTAACTGTTTTGACAGTTATTGTTTCACTGTCAACGGTAAGATTACTGAGTGTTTCTCCTGATACTGCAGCACCGCTTTGTTTTGTAACAGTTCCCCCTGCATAAACACTCTGCTCAACAATGCAATTGTTTCTTAAAATA
>JAFGVO010000083.1 GCA_016937935.1 Deltaproteobacteria bacterium
ATATTTTGTACTTGACGGGCTTCTTGGATACGATATTACCAAATCTGTGGGTGTACAGTTTCAGGTTAAAAACATCACAGGTTCTAAAGGTAAATATCCCAAAGGTGGCCGTCTGATGCTTGATAGTGAAAACGACAACAGGGGAATGCAGGATGTTCCAATCCCTCCAAGAACCTTCTTTGGAACTCTCACAATGCAAATCTAAAAGATCCTGCTCAAAAGGGGACCCTTTTCGAAACCTTTAAAATTATTGGTGTTTTATATGGTGAGCCAGTTAAGGAAGTCTATTTGGGGCTTGATACAGGTATGTTTGCTATTGCTGTTGATACCTCGATTATGAGGTCTTGAGGAATGTTGTTTTTGCCGGTTTTTATGGCATCGCTTAAGAGGGTTTTTGCCTGTTCAATGTTGTTGTCTTTTGCGTAGCTTTTTGCCAGTTTTAATTTATAAATGGGGTTTAGGGGATCGTAGAAGATTGCCTGTTTGTATGCGTCAATGGCTTTTTTTGTCTGGCCCAGTGTCAGATTTGTATCACCAAGACCCGCATATGCCGGTGCCAGTTTTTTGTCAATTTCGATAGCTCGTGTAAATTTAATTGATGCCATTGCAGGATCACCAAGGTTATTGATAATCCAGCCGCTTAAAAGATACCAGGATGCGCTGTCTCCCAGTTGAAGAGCATTGTCGATTGCCTCTTTAGCCTGTTGATAATCTTCATTGTTGTAACATGCAAAAGCCAGGCTGTAATACATTGATGCTTTGTTGTCATTTGAGAGTTCTAAAAAGCCCTTTGAGTTTGTTGCACTGTTTAAATATTCTATTTCACTCTTAAAATCATTTGTGCTGTTGCTCATTTTAGCAAGTCCGCTGTAAGGTATGGGACTGTCAGGGTTCTCTTTTGCCATCTTTTTATAAAGAACTTCGGCATCTTCAACTCGTTGAACCTTTAAATACAGAGATGCGAGAAATGCATTTGTATCAAAGCTGCAGTTATCACTTTTACAGGCTTTTTCAACAAATCGAAGAGCTTCGTCCTCTCCGTTTGCATCAAGAACTTTTTTTGCAAGCCGTAAAAGGGGAACCTCCATCTGGGGGTATCTTTTTTGTGAACGCCTGAAGTAACTGAATGCCTCTTCGTATCTGCCGGCGGTTGCAAGAATACGTCCAGCCATGTAGTATGCCCGGTGATCAAGTTTATCCCTCACAGCAGCCTCGTCGAGCATTTCAATCGCCTCGTCAATGTTTTTTTCATCTCCAGCAAGTACTACCGCTTTGCATAAAAGGGTTTTGCTGTCCATGGTAAGATCATCAATTAAAGCGCGCCCCTCTCTGTCGGTCGCTTTTGTTGCACAACTTTGCCATGCAATGCTGTCAAGTGGCTCATTTGCAGGAGGAACCATAACTGCAGGACTACATCCGAAAATAGACAGATATAAAAAAAGGGGAAATGATTTTTTAATTAGAGTCATTGTCCGGTAACAAAGGGATATTTTTCAATAACCTGAGTCTCTTTCGCTGTAAATGCAGGAAATGAGGCACTTTTTATTTTCTCTGCAATACAGGTTGCTTCTTCGCAGTCAGCACCATCGCCAATTGCAAAAGCACCAGAAACAGAGCCATCTTTATTAATGACTATTTTCATTATAAGCTCTTTTTTTACACCTTTATCACACTCGGCTTTTATAGCCGGGCGAAGAGCTACGATACAGGATTTAATCTGTTTTTTATCAAGAAGTTCAACTGGTTCATTTTTACTTTTTTCTATTTCATTTTTACAGAATTTATCAGCCGCTTCTGCCTGTTCATCTTTAGGGGCTGCAGCAGATTTATCATTTTTTGTCTTTTGTGCCGAGCTGGTAACCTCTGAGGCTACCGACGCATCGCCCTCTTCTGACGGCAGAGCAGAACTGCTGTTTTGAGTTCCGCCGCATGAGGTTAAAAATATAAATGCCAGAAAATTTACTATTATAATTTTTTTCATTTAAAAAACCTTGTTTGCTGATGTGTTTAAAAAATTCTTGAAGATAGTTTACAAATATATTGATATTCTGTCCAGAAATTTTAACAGTCCTATAAAATCAAGTACTTTAAAGATGTTAATAACAATGTTAACAATGGTAGTATTGAAATGAGAACCAATTAACAGTTCTTCTGCTGTTTTCAATTTCTCCTTTTAGTAATATAAAAAGCAAGCGACTAAATCGATTGCTTAAAAAGCAGTTTTTAACCGGGTATCATAAATGAATAAAAAAATTACTTCACAGCTGGATAAATTTTATAAACTCTCAATTGATGAAAGAAGAGTTGTTATAAGAGATTTTTTCGGGGGCAAAGTTACAGATACTCTTTCAACTGGAGGTGTTACTGATGAGCTTCTCAATAAGTTTATTGAAAACCCCATAGGTTTTATTGGAATGCCCCTTGGGATTGCAGCAAATTTTATTATTAATGGAGAAGAAATTTTAATTCCCATGGCAATTGAGGAGCCCTCTGTTATTGCCGCAGCCTCCCATGCGGCAAAGATAGTTGCAAAATCAGGGGGATTTACTGCAATACCCCCAGCCCCGCTTACTGTTGCTCAGATTGAATTAAATGAACTTGCACAAAATCCTGAGATTATTATTGAAAACAGAGAGAAAATTATTGCAATGGCAAATGAGTCTCAAAAGGAGCTTGTTTCTCTTGGAGGAGGAGCCGTTGATGTTGAAGTAAGACAGAATGTTGGTGACTGCGGAAGGGTTGTTGTTCATCTGACTGCCAACTGTCTTGATGCCATGGGGGCAAATATAGTAAATACAATGGCTGAAAAAGTGGCACCTTTTTTAGAGAAGCTTACTGGTGGCAGAGCAGGGCTTAAGATACTTACCAATCTGGCTGATAAAAGAGTTGCGGAGGCAAGTTGTAAAGTGCCTTTTGAATATTTAAACAGAGGCAATCTGTCAGGGGAGGAGGTTGCCCGCAAAATTGCTGCAGCCGGAGAGTTTGCAGAGGATGATCCCTACAGGGCAGCAACTCATAACAAGGGAATATTTAACGGTATTGATGCTGTTTTGGTGGCTACTGGCAATGACTGGCGGGCTGTTGAGGCCGGAGGGCACGCTTTTGCCGCAACTGGCGGAGGTTACAGACCCCTTGCTGTGTGGAAAATTGAAAATTGTACATTGGTTGGAAAATTGCGAATTCCAATGGCTGTGGGAGTTGTTGGAGGTGCAAGCAGATTTCATCCCGCTGCCGCTGCAGCCCTCGATATTCTTGGGGCAAAAAGTGCAGGTCAGCTTTCAAATGCTGTTGTCTCTGCGGGGCTTGCAACAAATCTGGCAGCCCTTATGGCTCTTTCAACTGAAGGAATTCAGGCCGGGCATATGAAGCTTCACAAGAGACGTCTTTAAAAAAATGATAAACATTTATAAAGTGATAAAACTGATTATTTTTCCAGCCGTTCTGTTTTTGATTTCGTGCAATGGTGTTTATAAAATTTCCATTCCTGACCAGAATAATGATTTGGTTGATGATTTTAAAGCAATGACTCTCTCTGCTCCAGGTGCACCAGGTGTAAATGATAAAAACAACTGTGCCTATAATGTTGTGGAGCAGTTTGAAAAAGCATTTTCAGGAGACAGTACATATAAAAATGATATTCATAACTGGTATTTTAACTGGAATAAATCTCTTCCTGAGGCAGACAGGGACCCGGACTATTATTTTAACCCACCTTACAAAACGGGTAATCACAAGTTTGATCCTCTAGCATATCACATTCAGGGGTTTGTCAGAACCAATGATCCTGTTTTTAAATATGCGGGGAGTCACAGTAATATTGAAGGACGAGAAGGTTCTGTTTTTTTTATTAAACAGTTTGAAGGAAGAAATTATCTGTCATCAATTCATGAGACTGTTTCGCAACATCCTAGCGGTGTTGCCGTACTTGGTGATTACCTGTTTGTCGGAGATGGAAAAAAAATCAGGGTTTACGATGTGGCAAATATAAATAATCCTGCAAAAAAAATTGAAAAAACCTACTCTCTTCCAAAGGATCATTCAAAATATAAATTGAATACTTTTGGGGGCGGGATTGGTGCTGTAAAGCTTGAAAATGGAAAAATTTTATTTGTGGTTTCCACACCTGGAGGAACAAAAGAGTATGTTCGGAGAAATAAATTTTATCTGATTGAAGGTACCCTGTTAAAGAAAGTTAAAATAAAGTTTCTCAATGAACAGGAGTATATCGGGCCTGAAAAATATCAGTATTCAGAAAATATGACTCTGATTTCAGAGTGTGAGAGCGGGAGAATTTTTGCTGTTCATACGGGAAGCGGTCACAGCATATCAGGCAGGGGGTACTGGAGATTGTCTCTTTTAACTAAATATAAAAAAAATGCTCTGCAGTTTGAAACAGTGATGGTCGGGAAAACTTCTCAGAATTTCTCTGGCTGTCATCTTAGAAGTGCTGCCACTGCATATGTAAATAGTGAAGGCGTAATTGAATATTATTGTCACGAATACCTTAATAATCCTGATTTTGGAGATTGGGACAGTTTTAATTTTAAAAGAATACACCCCTAAACTTGAAATTATTCAAACAAATCATGTAGAAAACAGCTGGAGAAATTATGAATGATACTAAAGAAAACAGTGAAGAACAAACAGATAATAAAAAGTCGGCCATGATTAAAAACGGGGCAATTATAATTGGAGTGATAGCCATTTTTATAATGCTGAGCTCGGTTTTAGAAGCAGGGCCTTTAAAAGAGGGAACAGTTGCACCTGATTTTAAACTTCCCGTGGCCAATGTTAAAATAAGCAATTCAAATGAGGTAATCAGACTTTCTGATTACAAGGGTAAAGTGGTTGTTCTTGATTTTTGGAGTACCACCTGTCCTCCCTGTATTGCAGAGATTAATGTTTTAAAAAGACTTAAAGAGAAAATGGGCTCAAAGGATGTTGAATTTATTGGCCTTGCTGTGGGAGGAGAGTCTTTTGCCCGGATAGAGAAATTTGCAAAGAACCGCATGATGAACTATCCCACAGGCCCGGATTTAAGAGGGGTTGCGGCAACTTCCTATAAAGTGAGCAGTCTGCCGACTCTTTTTATTATTGATAAAAATGGGGTAATCAGGGATTCAGATGTGGGGTATCAGCCGGAGACTGTTCTTGTTGAAAAGATAAACAGAGTTTTAAAATAATATGGATTACATTTATATCACAATATTGGGAGCTGTTCAGGGGGCTACAGAGTTTCTTCCGGTCTCATCTTCGGGACATCTCGCTGCTGGAAAACTTTTTTTCAATCTAAAGGCTTTTGACCAGGCGCCTCTTCTTCTTGAAATTATTCTTCACCTCGCAACTCTTCTTGCTGTTGTTATTGTTTACCGAAAAGATGTTTTAGGGCTTGTGGAGGGATTTTTTTCAATTGCAAAATCCTCAGTGACCAATAATCTTGTTACAACTGTAAAAGATGATAAAAATGCCAGGCTCCTTTTTTTACTTTTTATGGCATCACTTCCAACTGCAATAATCGGGATAGCAATGGAAAAGTCCGGTATTGCACAGGCTGTATCTGAAAACCATATTTTTCTCGGAATCTCTTTCCTCTCCTGTTCTGCTATTTTGTTTGCAGGACGATTTGAAAATTTAAACAAAAAAGATCTCAGCCTTAAACTGGCTCTAATAATAGGCTTAGCCCAGGGGATTGCAGTAATGCCGGGTATTTCACGATCCGGCACTACCATTATAGTTGCACTGCTTTTAGGAATAAAGAGGGAGGAGGCTGCAAAGTTCTCTTTCCTTTTATCTGTTCCGGCAATTCTTGGTGCGGCACTTCTCGATTTAAATCCTGCAGCTCTTTCTGATACAGGAGAGACCGGTGCGGTTTTGAGCGGTTTTGCAGCCGCATTTATTGTTGGAACACTCTCACTTGTTTTATTAATTAAACTTGTAAAAAACGGGCGTTTATGGCTCTTTTCTCCCTATGTTGCAGCAATGGGGACAATGGTATTACTTTTTTTATAAGGAGCTTAGGTAATGGATAATAAACTATGGTTTGTGCCAACAGGTGTTGGGGACGCATTTTCTGAGCTATCCTATTCATCAAGCCTCTACATCGGTTACAATGATTTTAATATTGCAATAGACTGTCCCCACCCCTACCGGAAAATATTAAAAGAGGCAGCCGCATCAAGTAAAAAAAATCTTAAACTTGAAAATCTTAATGCCATAATAATAACCCATCTCCACTCTGACCATATCAGCGGTCTTGAAGGGGTAGGTTTTTACTCAAAATACATCTCGGATTTTAAACTTGATTTATTTGCCCACAAAGATGTTATGAAAAATCTCTGGACTTATCAACTGATGGGGGCAATGGCTCCAATAAATGAAAAAGAGGAGCGCAGGCGCAAGTTTGAGGACTTTTTTAATCCGGTGACTTTTGATACTCCTGTGACAAAAATCGGACCTTTTGAAATCAGTTACAAATTTACAATTCACCATGTTCCAACAACAGCACTTAAGATTAAAGCGGGAAATTATACCCTTGGCTACAGTGCTGACACAGCCTATGATAAAAGCCTTATTGAGTGGCTGGATCCTTGCGATATGATAATTCATGAAACAAACGACGGCTCACATACACACTACAACCGTCTTCGCCAGCTGCCTGACGAAATTAAAAATAAGATGAAATTGATTCACTATCCTGATAATTTTCATCTCCGTCAGGGGATTATAGAACCCTTGATTGAAGGCAGACTCTACACTGTGGAATAAATAGTTGCCGGGAGTTAAACTTTAACAAATTTTTTGTAAATTTTAATGAGCCTATAAAGCTTAATTGACCTACTTACTGAATGCTGGTAGAGTAACCGGAACTTTTTTTAGGGCCAATAGTAAATGAAACAATTTGTTTTTTTGCAAATGGAAGGTAATCGTATGAAAACAATCAGTAATTTTTTTAAATTGAGTTTGTTGACGGTGTTTGCGGCATCCTGTGGTGCCCCTGCTCCTAAAACGGCAAACATCAGCGCTGACCAGGTACAGACAGTTACACTGGCAGACAATGAAACTAAACCCTCTCCCTTTCCGGGAATGCCCGGAGTCAATATCCCCACTGTTAAGGTGGACACTGTTGGATATCCTGTTGGCTGGAAGAAGATTGTCATCTTTAATGTTGATCCCGCCGGAGCAGTTGTAAAGAATGAACAGGGCCAGGATATTATTGGTATCACCAGTGATATGGTGACTAATTACGGGCTCGATAATTCCTCGAAAGACCTTGTATGGCAGGTGGACATCTCTGCTGTAAACACACCTGGCACTTACTACATTGATGCCTGTGGCGGAACAAACGGCAAGTTCTGCAAAAGTGACAAATTTGTAGTGGACGAATACTGGAAAGTTTACAAGAAGGCAGTTGTTGCCCTTGTAAAAAGCTTTTACTTCCAGCGCACCCGTACCGCCCTTACAAAACCATGGGCTGTATGGGACGGAGACGAATTTATCCGTGAAGGAGTATCCCACGTGCATGAAGATGTTGGCTGGGACTTTGCTGACTATCCTGAAAAAAAGAAAAAATGGCAGGACAGCCCTGACAAAATGTGGTTTCAGGGAGAGCAGATAAAAAAAGGCTGGTTTGACGCCGGTAACTACGACATGTACATTCCCTCTACTGGTCCGTCCACTCAGATTCTTCTTTACTCTTACGAGCTGCATCCGGACCTTTTTATGGATAAAGATCAGAATATTCCCGAATCCGGAAACGGCGTTCCTGATATTCTTGACGAATCCACATGGGGTCTTGACTGGATTTTGTCCATGCAGCAAAAAGATGGCGGTTTCCGTTTTGGTGAAGCTGAATATGGTTTTGGTAAAGCTGTGGACGCTGACAAAGACCGTGAGCCTCGTTACATTCGCAGTGTAAGCTCTTCGGCTACGGCCAAGGGTGGTGCTGTGATGGCACAGGCGGCCACTATTTACAAAAAATTCCCTGCGTACAAGGGCATTGCTTCCAATTACGAAAAATCGGCAAAAATGGGATGGGAATGGCTTCGTCAGAACCCTGGTCATGTGCGCTTTGATCGTAAAGGCAGCCCTCAGCCACCATGGGATGATAACGAAAGAGGCGAGCAGTACACTGATAACGGCGCCCGTTTTGCTGCTATGACCGAAATGTGGCTCCGTTTTCGTGAGCCCACAGCCCTTGAGGAAATTCTTGGATTTACTAAAGTTGAGAAATTCAAAGAGGTGACTGACCCCCACGCAATTGCAACAGGCTCCTGGGTAAATATCTCCCGGTACGGTATTGTTGCTCTTGCTATGGATACAGGAACCCCCGCAGAAGTTCGCAACTGGGCCAAAGGAATGCTTAAACGGGTATGCGATGAAATTCTTATGCCGGTTGCAGAAAAAGATGGTTACAAAGTGTTGTCTAATGAGTGGGACTACTACTGGGGACACAATGCCAACCTGGCAGAGAAAACCTTCATACTTGCAATGACCGCTCACGTGACCGGCGAAGCCAAATACATGGAGCACGCACGCGACCAGTGGCACTGGCTTATGGGACGTAATCCTAACAGCTACGCCATGGCCACTCGTGTTGGTAAAGGTATCGACGCCTTCTACCATATGGAATGGGGTCCCTACAATCCTCCACCTCCGGGATACGCAATCGGCGGACCTAACCAGACCAAACTTTGTAAGCTCGCTCCAGGTGCTCCTGCCAAAGTATTGATCTGGGATAACCAGAATGATCTTGAGACCGGTACTCCTGCTCACACCCTGTTTCACTGGAGACAGGAAGAACTTTGGGAAGGCGGATTTACCAAGAACGATTCATGGGACGTTGGCTGGTGGGAAGTAACTGAGACTGATCTGCTTTACAGTGCAGGATTTGTACTTGCAGGTATTTCGGTTAGAGACACAAAAAATGTTAATATGCCTGCCTTTGCCCCTGCACCGGCAACAGCACCTAACCTTGCCGCCCTCCAGGCCAGCTACAAAAGACGTCCCCCGCGTCCTCCATGGGCTGAGACAGATGAGGGCACACCCGGTGAAGACGGACAGGGCAACAAATGCCCGGGCGTTTACAATCCGGCCCTTTATAAAACAGCTCCCTGACTTTCCTTCGGGGCACACCGCTCCACGTATCTAATCAGACTTTATGCCAGTTTCTAAACTTTAGAATAAATATTTATTGGGGATTTAGCCCGTCGGTAATTTCTGTAGATGTATCAGAGTCTTCCGGGGAATCAGAGGCGGTATCAGCTTCTTCATTTGTATCTGTTGCGCTGTCAGTATCTGTGTCACATAAAAAAAGTGCACAGGATGCAAGTTCCCCAAATGCACAGACTTCGTTCTGATCTTTTAATTTATCAAGGCGGTTACAATCATCAACTGAACCCAGGTTATCAATATCACTCACACAGGCATCAATCTCTTTTTGAGTAGCAGATTCTGTAAGTTTTCTTGTGCGACACTGCTCTGAATAGTAATAGATGCACTGATCAACATCAAAAGAATCATCACACTCTCCTCTGAACTGACATCTGGCACTTTCAACATCAAGACATTTGTCATAATCCTTAGATTGATCCATACATCCTGGTGCTGCTAAAAAAACAATTGTAAATATTTGTAAAAAACGTTTCATATCTGATCGTTACAGAAACATAGACCCATAAGTCAAAAAATCAGACTAAAAAACAGAATCTTTTTTTAATAACCTTTTGGAGCCTTGTTTATTTTAGGCGGTGCCAGTACTGGGTCCGGCCAAGGAGGGAGAAGCCTATGTATCCGCGGACTTTCAGTTTGTTTCCATTTTGCATCAGTTCTAACAACACTTTGTAGGTTTTTCCCGATTCAGGATCGAGTATTGTGCCCCCGCTCCATTCATTGCCATCTTTTTTAAGACCTTTCATTACTGTCATGCCTTCTACTGGTTTGTTATGGAGATTACCCTGGCATTTGTCACAAACGGGATTAGCTTCGGGGGGATCTATCAGCTTTAGTATTTTACCGTAGAGTTTTCCATTGTTTTCCCATATTTTAATGTGAGAGCGAACTTTGCCTGTATTGTCATCAACGGTTTTCCATACTCCAACAGGTGAGGATTTTGCGGTTGTATCCCCTGCAATGAGAGCTGCGCCATAAAGTGACAGAGATGCAATAGTTGCCAATAAACTTAAAAACTTTGCTCTTTTCATTTAAAATATCCTTTTGCTTGATTTAATAACCTGTTAACTATGAAAAACTGTAATGAATAATAACACTTCAAAAATAGTGCTGGCAACCGCAAATGCAAAATATGCCCACAGTGCTTTTGCCTTGAAATATCTCATGGCAAATCTCGGGGAGTTTCAGAGTCGTGCCGCCATTTTTGAGTTTACCATAAATGACAGACCTGTTGACGCTGTAGAAAAACTTTTATTTAATAATCCTGATGTTATTGCCTTTTCTGTTTACATCTGGAATGCAGAATTTTTATTTAGTACTGCAAAACTAATTAAGCAGATTGCTCCTCATATTACTCTTGTTTGCGGCGGTCCTGAGGTTAGTTACCCGGAAGATTCATCCCCTTTAAGTGAAGTTTGCGACGCGACCATTTGCGGTGAGGGGGAGGTGGCTTTTTACAATCTTCTTTGTGATCTGGAAAAAGGGATCAAACCTCAAAAATTCATTCAGGCACAACCTGTTAATCTTGAGAAAATCAGGCTGCCCTATTATCTCTATTCCCATCATGAAATTGAGCACAAAATAATTTATGTTGAAACATCAAGAGGGTGTGCTTTTAAATGTGAATTCTGTATTTCAAGTCTGGATAAAAAGGTTCGTCATTTTAAAACATCTTTAGTTCTAGATGCTTTTCAGGAGCTCTGGAACAGGGGCGCACGTAAATTTAAATTTATCGACAGAACCATTCATCTTTCAAATGCAAAAGAGATTCTTCAGTTTTTTCTGGAAAAATTGAATAGTGAAACCTCTGATGAAGATAGCGCTCTGTTTTTACACTTTGAGATTGTGCCTTCAAATATTTCAGAAAAACTTATTGAGATTCTTGCAAAATTCCCCAATGGGGTTGTGCAGCTTGAAGCTGGAATTCAATCTTTTAACAGTGAAGTTCTCCAAAATATCAGCAGAAAACAGGATATTGGTATTTCTAAAGAAAATATCAGACTTTTATTAAATAATACGGGTGTTCATCTTCACTCTGATCTTATTGCGGGGCTGCCTGGAGAGAGTTTTGACAGTTTTGCGAACAGCTTTAACCAGCTTTACAGTCTTGGGGTTGATGAAATTCAGGTGGGTGTTTTAAAACTCCTTAGAGGTGCTCCCATCAAACGTCACACAGAGGGGCACAGGATGGTTTACAAAACAGAACCCTCCTATGATGTTTTACAGAACGATCTGATTTCATTTATGGATATGCAGCGCATTAAACGTTTTGCAAGATATTTTGATCTTGTATTTAATAATGGCAATTTTAAAAAGAGTGTTATTTTTATCTGGCACAATACCACCCCGTTTGATGGATTTATGAAATTTTCAGACTGGCTTTTTAAAAAGACAAATCAGACATCAAATATTGCACTTGTTCGCCTTGGAGATTTGATTTTTGAATATTTAACAGCTGAAATTAAAATTGCAAAAGAGGTTGCGGCTGATACCATGGTAGATGATTTTAAAAATTCGGGGCAGCGAAGACTCCCTGTAATAGTTAGAGATTATGCGACAGTGGATACAGACATAAACAAAAAAAGCCTAACATTAAACAAGTTACCTAAAAGACAGAAAAAACATATTGGAGAAAACAGCCTGTGAAATATTTTGTACCGGACCCCACTGCTGACATGGGCATAAGACAGCTTGGTGAGCAGAACGTTAAAATTGATAAAAACAGTACTCTCCAGTACTCAATAGACGGTGGTAAAACAAAAATTAATGTCCCCAAAGATAAATGGTTTACAGACTGGGATAAAACAATTTACGCCGCATACTCGACTCTAAACGAAAAAATAAGGGAACACACCGAGGCAATATCAAAATTAAAAATCGAAAAAGCCCGCCTTGTAGACGCATCCCCCAAACTCCAGCGCATGGAAAATCAGATGAAACTGTTTTAAGAAAATAATATTCATAAATTAATTAAAAATTTTAACTGTCAGTTGTTAATGGCAAAATTGTACTTAACTTAATAGCCGAAAAGCAGATGTATTTGCTTTTTAACAAATTTGATAAAGAAATTTTGGTGGAAGGATAAATATTTATGACTGTTATGGAATTTTCGATTTTTCCCCTTGATAAGGGGACCGGTCTTTCAAAATATGTGGCGGAAGTTATTAAAATTGTAGAGAAAAGCGGGTTGCCTTTTAATCTTGGACCAATGGGGACTGTTGTTGAAGGAGAGCTTGCAGATCTTCAGAAACTTCTTGAAAATTGTCATGAATACATGGAATCTGTTTCTGACAGGGTTTACATGACTGCAAAATTTGATACCAGAAAAGGTGCAAAAGACCGAATTACAGGTAAAATAGAGAGTGTAAAAAAAGCACTTAACAGCAACGATCTCTCTTGACATAATCTCAAGTAAAAGATAAAAAATCTGCGCTATTCGGGAATAGTCCAATGGCAGGACGACTGGTTCTGGCCCAGTTAATCTAGGTTCGAATCCTAGTTCCCGAAATAAGAGATCACATGGCCCCATCGTCTAGTGGTCTAGGACATCGGCCTCTCACGCCGGTAACGGGGGTTCGAGTCCCCCTGGGGTCAAACCTTGAAATCATAACGGTTTCAAGGTTTTTTTTGTCCTGTACCTGCTGCTTTTTTAAAGAGGTTGTTTGGCTAAATAGACAATATCCATGGAATCTTTAACAAGAACCTCATTGGCAGGATCCATATTAATCTCTTTTGTAGTGTTATCTTTTATTCTAAGAAGGATGATTTTGTATTTTTTATGGAGCAGATCGTAAAGTTCTTCAAAACTCATTGTGTTTTCGGGATTTTTTGAGATGTAGAGACTGTGGGCACCTCCAGTTGCAACACCGGTCATTATCTTTCCGCTCCCTGGAAATGTTGCCGCGTGGGCCATCATTGCAAACCCTAAACGAGTGGTTTCGATAATTTCGTCAGCCCCTGCGGTTTTGGCATGGGCCATATTTTGAGGGTCAAGTATCTCGGCTACTATGTAAAGCGGAGTCTCTCTTTTTTCGTAGGATCTTTCTTTGGCAACAAATGACTTCATTGTAAAAAGGGTCATTATTGTAGCTGCATCAGCCATTGCGGGGTCAGTATCCCTCGACCCGATAATTATTGCGGTTTTTGCAAAAGAGAGTCTCACTTTATCAAGCTCACTCTCAAGAACAGGATTTCCGCTCACCCAGATAAACTGAGGGTCAAGTGCGCCGGGACGTTCTCCTTTTCCCAAAACGACAATTTCTGTTTTTGAAGGGTCCACCTCCTGAAGAAGTGCGTGCAGTAAAAGTAATACAGATGGATCCCATCAGCAGATAACAATGTGATTTGTGTAATTTGACATTCTAAACTGATCCTTACGAAGCTTGAACAGCACCCGTAAAAAGGTGCTGCTGACAATACCGGCAAACAACGCCAGGGTAAACATGCCAAGGAGCATAAGCACAACTCCAAGCATTCGACCAAGGGGTTGTACAACAGGCGTAATATCGCCATAACCAACAGTTGTAATTGTTACTACCGCCCACCAGATTCCGTCACCGATTGTTTTAACCCCCGGGTTATGTTTTACCTCAATTAAATAAAAGGCTGTCCCGAGAACAGAAACTATGATTGCAAGAGTAAATGTTATTAAGACATAAAGAAGTGCATTGTCTTTAAATGTTCGGATGATTTCTAAAATTGGATTGGAGTATTTAAATAGTTTGATACCCCTTAACAGTTTGAACAGACGTAAAATTCTAAGCCCTCGCAATATTGGAAACAGCGTCAGCACAACAAGGAGATCGAGAATCTGCATCGGGGCAATCATAAAAAGCAGACGATCATAGAGCACAGTTTTAATATTGTGCAGACTGCTTTTTTTAAACAGTTTTTCGGATTTGGGTCTGTAGCTTAAAACTCTTAAAATAAGTTCGAGAGCAAAAAATCCAGAGTATCACCTTATCAATTTGCTTAAGCCAAAAGGGAGAGTGTCCATCAAATAAAATAAGATCAACTGCAAAAATAACAGAGGAGGCTATGATAAAAAACCAGATAATGGCTTCTGTAATTTTAAACGGGAGGCTCTGTTTTACATGAAACGCAAGGTGAATGGTTTCATAAAAAAAGAGAGTCTTTTCTTTTTACCGGAATTGTTTAAAAGGGCCAGGTTCATCTTTTAATTAGTAGCCTATTTTTATTTTTCTAACAATTTATTAGCAATTCAGTTCAAAAGTGATCTTTGAAACATTCTAAGAAATACTGGTAAACAGACAGGACATAGTCATGTGAAACAGCAG
>JAFGVO010000084.1 GCA_016937935.1 Deltaproteobacteria bacterium
TTGCCAAATTTAAAAAATCCAACACCAGCAGGAGTTTCAAATCCTGCAAATCATAAAAAAACTACCCTTTAAGGGATGGGAACTAATTAAAAAGTCACTACTGGGGATCTGATTTCTGAGTCCGGTCAATTCAGACGGGGAGGAGTGGGCGTTATGAAAAAGCGAAAGTTGATACATATGGCTCCTGCCGCATCAATGGTCCCAACACATATAAACCAATTATTGAAGTAGCTTAAACATACTGAGAATCACCCTCTTATTTCAAGTTCAATTTTTCATTATGAGTTTGAATACATCCACCCTTTTTCTGATGACAACGGTCGAATGGGACGATTATGGCAGACTTTAATCCTGATCAGATGGAATCAAATCCTCAAAAACCAAATTCAAGACTCCAGAAATATCGAATCACTCTAACTGGTAAAAAGCAAAAATAATCAGATTAGTTTATAATATCACCATAGAGGATTCCGAATAGAGTGTGACTAATCTTCAGGGTTAATCCCATCCCTGCATTATTCCCAAAAACGACACTTATGGGTTGGTAATGAATTTAATATATTTTAGAGAAATCATACTTTGGGTTTAGGCTCAAGCTTCTTATTTTCAGTTTCAATTTTAAATTTTTTACCGTCGTATGAAACTTTAAGAAGAGTAAAACCCACCGTTCTGTTTACTGGATTACCAACATTTTTTACAATCATTCCTGATTCACCATTATTGTCGGTTTTTACAGTTGCCATAAACAGACCGACTTCTTTTGCATCCAGCATTTCAGATGAAAAGGTTTTTTGCATTTTATCTTTATCTGTGAACTCAAAATTTAATTCAGCATCTGAATCCTCCCATATTAAAAACTCAACACTGTTTGAACTGCTAAACAGTTTAGTGCGCTTTAATTTTCTTTGAAGCAGCTCTTTTTCTCCATCGGGTGTCTCCTTGCTGTTAATCATCAATGCAAGTCTTGAACCGATAAAAAGCTGAGCCCATAGCTGATATTTCTCATTACCTGTCTCATTTTCTCCGGCAACTTTATAAGCGAGCCTCAACGCCTCATCATCCTTGCCCATTCCCGAGGCGGCCTGTGCCATTCTTAAAATTGCCAGGGGGTTATAATCATCTCCGGATGCAATAATCTTAAACTGATTGTAAGCATCTTCAAACCAGCCAAACCTCATAAACAGATTACCGAGGGATAACCTCAAGCCCTTGTCAACTGAGTTGAACTCGACAATCTCAGAACAGACTCTTTTTGCACTTTTTTGTGAACCTTCACGGGCCGTTATTTCACATAAAGCTTTTATTACATCCGGAGAAGCAGCCTCTGATTTTCTCAGGTTTAATGCAATAAGTTCAGACTCTTCATATTCGCCATTTTTATAAAGCTCTACAGCAAGAAGATTTAACGCAACGGGATTTCCAGGATAATTAATTAAAATTTTCCTGATCATTTCAATTCGTTTGTCCGGGTTTTCAACTACAGCAAGATCCCTTGCAAGATTATCCCACTCAACAGATTCATCCATCATAAGCTTTCCTGCAACTGCCGGATTTATGGTTTTCTGTAAAATCCTGCGACGTAGATATTTTTTTATAACAGGGTACGCAGAAAAGCGGGACATCAGATTATTGACATCATTCTCATCTGCAGAAGCCGCCTCTATCAAATCAAGAAATGCAGTCTGCTCTTTCCACCCTTTTAATTCACAGTTGCTTCCGGCTTTAAAAAAAAGATCAATTTTACTGCTTATGTCCCCTGCTCTCTCAAGTCTGTTTTTCCAGATATAATTTTTTTCATACAACGGTCTTGAAGAGGTGTCTGAGCAGAAACTTTTTGTAAAAACAATTGCAGGCTTTGCAACCATTTTTTTCTCTTCAGGGCACTGTTCAGAAGCGGGAAGCTTTTTAGACGCCTTATCAGCGGTTGTATTATTGGAAGCACCATTAGATTCCTCCCCGGTAAACTGGAAAGGGTATGTTACGATTGCAACTTTTCCGGATTTAATTGAAGGAAATGTCCATCGCCTCACAGCTTGTGCAACACATGATTCTAATTCGGTATTGCCCATTGTTGATGATTCAATTGCGGCCATCTGAACACTTCCTGACTGGGATATAATAAATTTTACTGCAATTCTTCCATCAGGAAGCTCTTTTTGGGAGGCCGCACTCTCATAACAAAATTTAACCTCGTTAATATGTCTGTGAACAATTCTTCTTACAACCTCTTTAGAAATATCACCGGTAACAATTGCCGCACCACTTCTAATCCGGGGAGCACTACCTCTTCTTCCACCAAGGCCGCCGGCACCAGTTCCATAACCCGATCCTGAACCACCTCCACCACCGTGTCCGATAGTGTTAAGATCACCAAGCCCCACTGTCCCCTCACCAGTACCGCCGCCTCCTCGCCCTGCCCCTTTTATACCATAGTGATTGTATGAATCATCAACACCAAGAGATAATCCCTTTAAAGGTGAATCCTGCACCTGACCATATGCATTTTCCGGATCATTCCCGGAAGCCACATCTCTGCCATATGGAGATGTTGGCGCATTTCCTGATGATAAATAACTTAAAATTCCTGAATTTTTACTTATCTCTTTTGCTTCAGATCTTGCCATATGAGGATTGGGATTATCCTTTTCATCTGCATAACCTAATTGTTGTAAATGAGCTTTAAAATCATCACTTAAATTATCATCCCTTTTCTCACCAACTTTTTCTTTACCCCCACTATTTTTTAAATTATCCCAGTTGAAGCTTTTGCCTTTGTTCATGCTGTTTAAAGCTTCTTCTGCCTCATAGCTTTCAAGAACAAGAAAAGATGTGTACGGAGTCATCAGCTGATAATTTAGTCCAAGGGATATTATATTGCCTCTGTTAAGAGTCTCTCCCTGCTCCATTAAA
>JAFGVO010000003.1 GCA_016937935.1 Deltaproteobacteria bacterium
ATCATATGCCTTTAGGGATGTAAGCAGAGTTGAAGTAATAAAAAGAATAATTAGAAGATTTTGAAGTTTGATATTTTTTTTATAAATCATAATTACAACCTAATATGTAGCTCAATTGTTATTAAAAAGTTATATATTAGACTTATATTATGTAATAAATAATTCAAATTATATTTTTATAAAGTGGTAAACATGGATATTATTAATAGTAAATGTGATCATATTTTTAATAAAAAACTGATAATTAACCAGCCTGAATCCGGTTATCGATTTTCTGTTGATGCTCTTCTTTTAAGCTGGTTTGCATCTCAAATTAAAAATCTTAATAATTGTGCTGATCTTGGATGCGGCAGTGGCATTGTGGGGCTTTCACTTTTACAAAAAGGGGTAACTAAATCTTTAACAGGTATTGAGATTCAAAAAACATTATTTGATTTTTCTGTATTAAATTCAAAAGTTAACAATCTCAGTGAAAGTTGTTCGTTTATGAATTTTGATATTAGGGATAGCCATGTTCATATTTTAAAAGAGAAAAGTTTTGAACTTGTTGTTTCGAATCCTCCTTTCTGGTCAAAAAACATGGGGCGTCTTTCAACTGACGAGCAAAGGCGAATAGCCAGACATGAACTGGAAGGTACCCTGTCAGATTTTGCAAGATTGGCTCACCGCATAATGCATCCAATCAAAGGGCGCTTCTGTATAGCTTTCCCGGCTTCAAGGTTTAATTATCTTGTAGATTCATTAAATAGAAACAGTTTGTATATTTCAAGGATTATTCCGGTATATCCTTTAAGAGAGAAAGGAGCGGAACTCCTCCTTGTTGAATCAAAATGTAAACAAGATCCTTCCACGGTATTTGCCCCCCCTCTTTATTTAAAAGATGAAAATAATAATGACTCAGAAATTTTAAAAAGAATTGTTGCTGGAGAGTATTAAAAAAGGTGGTTAAGACTAGTTTATTGAATCAGTTATTTTGCTAAAAGTATTGATCATATCAAAGAGTACAAGGCCTTCGTATGATTGATCTATTAGAACAAGATCATTGTTTGGAGCTATTTTAATGTCAGTAATATTTGAACCCTGAACAGAGTAAAGAGGAGAAAACCCGTTTGTTGCCGTAAATGTAATATAAAAAGAGTCTGCACTTTGTTTTGTTAAACCATTACCTAAATCATCTATTTTATTAAGTTGAAATTTTAGGTAGCTGTTTTGAAATGGTACATCTTCAAATACTCTGTCTATCCGGTTTGAAAAATTTGCTGGATCTCCTGACCATGGAACACATTTGTTATTGATCATTGAACCTTCAGTTATTCTTCCTGAAGAATGGCCCGTAAATATATAAGAGTCGTTTGCGCGTACTTCATATGTAAAAGCCTGGCCAAAGCACTCTCTGGTGGGAAGTGGACCATATTTAACATCCCCGGTACTTTTAAGGGCTTTAATAGTTATTGTTGAAGAATCAACAATTTTTGAAACACGATACATATATTTTATGTCTTCATCTTCAAATTGAGAGCAGTCTGTTTCAGGATTTATTGGAGTTGGGCTGCCTGTCAATTCAATAAGATCACCCCCATAATTTCGAAATCCTTCAAAATATTTTGAATCAGTACCTTCTGGAAATTGTCCCCAAAGGTCATCTCCTGCAGGTCCAAGAAGGCCTGCTGAACAGAAATCTTTATATTCGTCAGTAAAAACTGCTGTAGAGTCCGTGACATCTTTTAAAATGCCTACTCCACTTATTCCTGCGAATCCCTCATAGGTAAGAGCCCAGTCTTCAGATGTTGAAACTCTGCGATCACATCTGAAGTATGTGTTGTAGTTGTAGTCACTTTCAAGCATTCTAAAACCTTGTGGATTATCTTTACACCAATCTTCGGTCTGTGTAAAATCGGTACTGTCCTCAAGTTGCTGGAAAATATCATCTTTAAATGTTATCTGCTCCTCATTTACATATATGGATGGCTGATCAGTTAGTTCGGGATAGAGTGGGATTGCATCTTCTCCATCATCCACATTTGTATCATACCAGAGGTTTTTAGAATGGAGAGAGTGTGTGTATGGTGTAAAGTTCTCAATTTGAGAAGCAAAAGCGGGGTCTATTTCCGCATCTATTACGAAGATTGCTTTTTGAGTAGTTGATACGATTGCAAATGAACCATTGAAATTGTAAGGATCCGGGTATTCCCCCTCTGTTAAAGGGTCGCTTAGTCTTACCATTTCGATACTTTTAGGTATTCCGGGAATATCAATGCTGTATAAATCAGTGGCTTTAGGATTCCAGTTGTTAACTTCTAAAAGTTTTCCAGAAATTAAATCAAGAACTATTACACCCTGTTTTTCATTTTCAATAATATAAATCCATCGTTCCAGTTCAGGCTCTATTGACATATCTTTAGATGTGAAATCTCCAAGACTCATTATTCTTACAATAACCTGTTCAGATGTTATGAATGCTGCCTTGTTGTTAATGGAGTAGCTCTCAACTGCTTTTTCTATAAATGCGCCACTGTGAATTTCAGCGATATAATTACCACCACTGTTATCACCCCGCGCACTTTTAGTTCCACCCACATAAATTGATGCATTCTTTGAAGAAGCAATAATTGCATAGGGTGATATTCCTTCAACCCTTTCATCTTTAACATTTGTTAATAATTCACCGTCCAGCCTCAGAAATGCAATTGGACCCTTGGGCAGGTTCACACTTTTTCCGTTAACGGTTATTTTAGATTCTTCAAGGTTTACAACAGCAATCCTTCCCTGGGATGGCTGGGTAACAAATGCATATTTATCAGCAATGTTCTGATTTGTGCCTGTGTCTGAGGCAATAACAAGTTTTGCTGGTGCAGCAGTCAGGCTTATTGATTCTGCTGCAGTAATTGACGGGGTCAAAAGACTGGATTGAACATCAATTTTTGAGATGTCCATGGTTTCATAATTTGCTGTGAATACACTTTTTCCATCGTGTGAAGTTGCAATATCAGTGGGCTGACCCCCAACAGGTATAAAACTGTTAAACGGAATCTGAATATCCTGATCAGTTACTTTATAATCTTCAAGATTTACAACTGCAACTTCACCATATTCGGTTTGAGTTACAAATGCATATATCTGAGCGTCTGTACGTTCTGTATTTGCACATGATTTTAACGGGAGTGCTCCCTGATTGGAATCATAGCAGACAAGTGTTACATTTTTAGGTTTGTTAAATTGTGCAAGTTCAACGTCCTTAACATCCTCCTGGCAGGATGCCAAGGCAAGTGCCAGAATAATTGAGGGGATTAATATATGGAAATTTTTAAAAGTCACTATCAGTATCCTTTTGGAAGATCAGGTTCACCAATTCTTAATATTCTAAGATCAGTCTCGTCCTTGGGGTTTTTTACCTTAATCTGGTTGAAAGGTGGAACCGCCTGAATAATTGAAATTGTTGAGTCTGTAAAATTTGCAATATAGGCAAGTTTTCGTTTTAAATCAAACGCGATATCCTGTGGCCCGTCACCTGTTTTTCTAATTACCGGAATCATATACTCTGTATTTGTAATATATATCTGACCGGTTAGAAAACAGAGAGAGAAAGCATAAAGCTGGTCATCATCTGTTGTAGAGGGGTTCCCTTCATCTGTAAACAGTTTAACCTTGGATGATTCTGTGCAAATGGACATCATATCTGTTACTTCATATGTTTCAAGATTCAGTTTTAAAAGAGCCGGAGGACTCTGGGTAACAACAAAACCTGTTTTTCCATCGGGGGATACCGCAATATCTCTTGCATCACTGCCATCATACATCTGCTTTGAAATACTGATTGTTGCAGCTTGAGAAAACCATGGATTAACAAGGTAACTGCCACCGGCATCAAGGTCTGTTAAAACTTTTAAAACTGCAACACTTGGTGATGGATCTCTTTTTCCTGCAACATAAATATCACCATTTAAGGGATTGACAGCTATTCCTGATGCTCCTTCAACAACACCGTTAATAACATCTATCAGTTTATTGTCATAAACCGGGTCACTGTCTCCGGTTTTTCTGGATACGGAAAACATTGAAACTTCACCTCCGGCCCTGTGAGTTGCAAAGCCAAGTGTTTCAACAATTTTTACCCCGTTTTCTTCATGCTCATAATCCATTGTTCTTACAAAGTAAGGTTCAATCGGGAAAGACAAATTATCTGAACTTGTTATTCGGTGAGCATCATCACAGTTGCGGGAGCTGTCCTGGCCGCAATCAAGAAGATTTTTTTTATTTTTTGAAATATCAACTTCAATAATTGCTCTCTCTCCTCGTACAGGGATGAGCGCTCTGTCTTTTGATGGGGTCAATTCAATGTCACTGGCATATGCACCGAGGCGAATTGTCTGGGTGCTGTCAACCGCTGATTTTTCATCAATATTGCAATATGTGGTGGACGTGGAGTCACAAAAATCATCAAGGGAAGATTCTTTAATTGTGTAAACTCCGGTTTTTTCATCATAGGGCAGGTCGGTTGAGTCATTATCAAGCTTTGTCAGATCTATGGCTATGAGTGTTCCGTCATTGTATTTTAAATCGAAATTGGAGTTTACAACAAGGAGAGTCTCATCATCATTGACAGTTGCCAGGCCTACAGGATAGACCAGTTCATCAAGAGGAGGGGAGATTCCAGAAGAGTCACCCATGCACGAAGAGTTTGCAACTGCTGTCAAAGCCAGTAATAGTATAATAAATTTTTGAATTTTTAAATATAACATACGGCCGGGATACTATTCTAAACAGTTGTTATTAGCAAGCAACCCGATAGTAAAAAATGAGCAATATTTTATGAAAATAATCCTGCCCGCAGATGGCAAATTATTTATTTTCCGGTTTTGATTTTTAAGGATTTAATAGAGATGTTTAAAGATGACGTTTATCTTTTTTTTGACATACTTTCAAGTTTCAGACAGACCGATGATTCGGGTAGTGCCTTTATTCCCTCTTTTGATAATAGTTTTTTGGATGGAAGTTCATCAACAACTCCACAGACTGTTACATCTGATGAGCCTGCAAGTTCAAATGAGCCTGTAAGTGGATGGTTGTTTTCACACGTGACCGGTTTTTCTGTTTTAATTGGAAAATAGGATTTACCATCCTGAAAAACCACAATGAGAGCATTTCTTAAACCTGGAGGACAGGTGATATTTACAGCAAATTTGTCTCCATCAATAAATCCTCTTGGGTTTTGTGTTAAATTGTCTCCTCTTTTGCGAATGATTCCAAGTGCAAGTTCCCCACCTTTGTAGCTTATGTGAGATGGGGGCATCTGAACTGTTTCAGTTGTTTTATAACGATTGATTGTCGGTTTAAACACCAGCACTGCAATGGAGACTATCAGAAGTGCAACTGCACCTGCCATGGCGTAACTCCCCATATAAAAAAATGGAGTTCTCTCTTTACTTTTAATTTCGGGCAGCGGTTTTAGTATTGTAAAATCACCCCGTATGGACTCCATTGCGCTGCTGCAGCTTCCGCATTCATGAATATGACTTTCAACAGATGCCCATTTTTCAGGAGGAAGTTCTCCTAAAAAGTACTGTTCTAAAGTTAGCCATGAAAGAGGGGCTGATGAACATTCTTTTGTATTCATAACCTCTCTCCCTTGTTTGAATAATTATTTTCCAGAACCATTTTATCTACCTTCTGCCTAATTGATTGAAGTTTTTTTCCAATGGTTTTTCTGCTGTAACCTGTTAATTGGGCAATCTCATCCTGAGACATATCATCATAAAAACGGTACACGAGAATCTCCCTTGACTTCTTATCAAGTTTTGTAACAAGAGAATTTATAAATTCCCTGTTTAAATGGGCTTCGTCACATCTTGGCCCTTGCCACGGTGTAACCTCATCGCCTCTTTCGTTTAAGAGCTTTGTTCTTTTTTTCGAATTTCTAATATGGTTTAAACATCTGTTAGTTGATGCTTTGTACAGATACGGGAGATCAACATCTGTTTTTCCCTTTTTTATCAAATCAATAAAAAGGTTTTGCACAATATCCTCCGCATCCTGGACATTTCCAAGCATTCTAACGCACTTTCTCATTAGTGCCGGGCCGTATCTTCTATAGATATCCATCCCTTGTTGTTAATCTACCTCAACTGTTTCAATGTCATCGCAATTGAACATTCCATCTACCTCAATAAAGTATAATATTGCATCTTCATCACCCTCTTTAATCAGACTGAAGGTCATAAAACTCTCCTGTCTAGGAGCCATGACGTTAAATTTAAAAAGATTCCAGTCTCCGTCCTTAAACTCTTTTATGTATTTAAAGCTGGTATTTACCGGTATCAGACTATTGTGTCTTTCCCATGGCGACTCATATGAGCTTGTATCCATAGCTAAACTATCAGAATTTGTATCTTTAAAGTCAGTATCCTCCTCAAGATATGTAATGTCAATTTGGGCAGAGAGTGTTACATCATTATCCCAGTAACCTAAAACGCTTATCTGGTAACAGTTGACAGGTACATCAGGACTGCCTGCCCACTCATCAGTTGAAGATAGAACCACTTTTTTTCCAATAAGGTTAATGCCTGTGTCATTTGGGTGCCAGGTGGCAACGCCGTGTTCAATTTCATCACCCTCCATCATTTTGAAATCGCATCTCACATCCCTGCACTGGGAGTAAAAGTCAACTGGAAGTCCCGCATTGGTATCCATCGCCATATCATTCTTTGTGGGTGAGAGTGACCCTGCATCGCTTGCACAGCCTGTGTACTGAAAAATCGAGACAAATAAAAAAAAGAGAATTATTACCCGACTTTTTAAGATTTGCTTTATGTATGATGAATTAGTATCCAAAACGAACCCCTGTTGTTAAGGCAAAGCCGCCATTATTATGTTTTTCGTCAAGTACTCCCTGCATGTGCAAGACAGGAGCGTAGATGTACTCTGCATTTAAAATTGTAATACCAAACCATTTGAGAAGGTTTATCTGAAGGCCACCGCCAATTGATAAATAACCGCTTTTAAAGGTTTCATTACTGGTTCCGTCGCCACTTTCATTTGTGTAGTCAAGTGTCAAAACAGCTTTTGCGCCACCTCCCCCAAACTGGACATATGGGACAATAAAACCTCTGTTCAATAAAAGGTTTCCCCTTAAAAAGCCTCCGTAACGCATACTTGTCCAGCTTACACTCTGATCAACTCCAGTAAGGTTGTTGTCTCCTGATCTGTTATCCATATTGGCAACTGTAAAACCGATTGAAATCCATGGCAGAGGAGTTGCAACAATTGATAAATTGGCAGTAAGCCCTTTGGATTCATCAAGTGATGTGTAGCCGAAATCATTGAGGCGGTCAGTGTATTCTGATGCACCCCCGTGAAAATACCCAATTGAAAACTCTGCAAACAGATGTTCTCTTCTTAGTGGTTTTACGTTGTCAACTCTTTTTATGGTTCCTCTTCCTTTGGCGCTGCTGTAGGCCACAATTGCGCGTTTACACTTGTTAAGTTTTAATTGAGTAATCTGATCTGTTTTCAGTTTAATATCACAAACATATATTTTACTGCTGTTGTCTTTAACAGTAACCGTGTAGTCATCGGGCTTCAGGGTTACTGTAAAAGCGTCTCCTTTTGCTTTTCTGATGTCTGCGGAAACACTGTCCGATGATTTTGACATAACCAGAATTGAACCTTCAAGAGTCGTATCAAGGAGGAGTTTTGAGTTGATCTCTGAGGGCCACGAAAGGATCATGTCACCTTTTCCCTTTAGATCCATTTCAAGTGTTGCGTGCTGCCTGCCCACCTCGGTTAATGCAGTTGAACCAAGAGTTCTATTGTATGCATATCTGTATGCTTCAAGGAGAGAGACAGTTCCGTTTTTATCTTCATCAGCGGCTCCTCTTAAACCAACATTAAAATGGTGTGAAAAATAAGAACCTTTAAGTTTAACCGACTCCTGGCTAAGTTCTGTACCGCTGCTTGACGCAATAACCGCGGTCCCTTCCACATTGAGTCCATCCATAAAATCCGAGGAGAACCCCTTTGAGGCAGTAACCCCTTTTACATGTGAAAATTCCCCTGTATGACATGCATCTAAAATTATCAGTTTTACTGTGGACGGCAGTTCAAGGAGCTCTTTTCTAAGTTTTGCAAGAGGGTAGTTTTCTTTCCCAAGAACAAGACTGTCCTGTTTTCCGTGTCCCGAATAATAAAAGAAAAAACGAGTTTTAACATCTAGGGATTTTTGAGCAGCCAGTATCTTTTTTAATCTGACAAGTGCATATTTAATCTCATCAGCTGAAGGGTTGTAAAGTGTGGAAATATTTTTTTTCTCAAATCTCCCCACATTTATAAGTGTTTCACCCATTTTAAATGCATCCTGAATTGCATATTTAAGATCGTTGCTGCCATCATCTGATTTGCTGCTCCCTATTAAAAGAGCATATGATTCATAATTTTCTGCAAGACAGAGTCCGGGAATCATAAAATAAGTGATAAAAAATAAGGTTGCCGATAATAATTTAAAAAATTTAGCCATTATAATAATCCTGTTTAAAGCTTCTGCAGTCGCTCATAATGTTAACCCCCCACAGCAGTGAAACGGGTAATTTTTTATTTACACTACTCTTTTTTTTAAGACATTTGCAGTTTCATATTAAAATAGAGTCCGTTTTCTGATATTAGGA
>JAFGVO010000085.1 GCA_016937935.1 Deltaproteobacteria bacterium
CAGTGATTTTTTTTAAAAAAATTATCTAAAAACATTTTTATTTAATGATTTCAGCATGTTCAAAAAGGGTGGGTTTTTGGGTTGGGGTTTTTAATACGAATTTTTAATAATAAGGGGTTTTAATAAAGGGGGGGGAATAAATTGAAATTGTTAAATTATGGAGAGTTTTTTTAAAACTTTAAAGAGTTCGTCTCTATGTGATTGTGATGAGAATTCACATAATGGAAGTCTAAAGGTCTCTTCGCAGAGACCCATTTTAGCCATTGCAGTTTTTACAGGAATGGGGTTGGTTTCAAGAAAAAGAGCATTAAACAGAGCCTTAAGTTCAGATTCAATTTTTTGAGCTTCTGATATTTTACCTTCAAGGGCAAAATTTACCATTTGTGTCATCTCTTTTGGAATTATGTTTGATGCAACTGAAATAACACCCTGACCGCCCATTTTAATAAGGTCAATTGCAATATTGTCATCACCAGATAATACAGAAAAATTGTCTGGTGTTTTGTCAATTACATCCTGCATTTGAATTAAATTTCCTGAGGCCTCTTTAACAGCTACTATATTAGGACATTCGTCTTTTAATTTTAAAAGTGTCTCTGTTTCGAGGTTCACACCTGTTCTACCGGAAATATTATAAAGTACAACAGGTATGTCAATGGCGTCAGCAACAGCTTTGAAGTGTCTGTATAGTCCAAGCTGAGTAGGTTTATTATAGTATGGATTAACAGATAAAACTGCATCTGCACCAGCTTCCTGAGCATGTAAAGATAGTCTGACAGCCTCTTTTGTGCTGTTTGAACCTGCACCTGCAATAACAGGACATCTGTTCGTGGCTAGTTTTACTGCAACATCAATAACATGTTCATGTTCTTCCAGACTTAAAGTTGGACTTTCACCGGTTGTACCACAGGGAACAATTCCGGAAACACCGGCTTCAATCTGTCTTTTTACCAGGGATGAATATATCTCTTCGTCTAATTCACCATCACTTTTAAACGGGGTAACTAATGCGGTGAAAACACCTTTAAAAATCATAAATATTCTCCGTTGTTATTATTACGTATACGTACGTAGAAAAGGGCTATCAATCACAAATTATAAAGTCAATACTAATAATAAATTAAAAAGGATTACTTTTTTAATTTATAGGTTTGGATTCGGCTTCAATTCTCTTTTCAACAAGTTCTCTTACTGAATTTTTAAGTTTATCTGACGCTGGTGAAATATGAAAATGTTCCCCATATCCTTCGGATGTTTTAAATCGTCTTAAAAAGAGCAGATGTTCTCCTTTAAGATTTTTTTCATATCTCATTATTAGTGTATAACTTTTTGATTCTGCATTTGTGGCAAGTACAATGTCATTGGATTCGAGTGTTCCATAAATAAACTTTGTAACAAGCATTTCAATTCTCTTTTCCTCTTTACCTGAGTTATCCTGACTGGTTTGAATTGAAGTAATGTTTACTATTGCAATAATGTCTGCAAGGTTTGATCTTCCGTTAAATTCCTCTTTAGCGTCAAATTCCCATTGACCTGAAAGGTTGTTATAATCTTCAATAATGTCGATGCTGTCATCAAAAAATTGAGCTTCATCAGGGTTCCATGCTGAAAGATTCTGGTTTGCTGCTGTACAGCTTGTAAATAATAAAAGGTAAGAAAAAATTGAAAATAATCTGTAAAATGTAGTTTTAATCATTGTAGCCTTGCAAGTGGATTTATAATCCATATTCCTGATAATATTTGACTGAAATGCCTAGCTAATGCTAAATGCATTATAACTTGGTTATAGTTTATCATATTAGTAAAGTTAAGCTGAAAGTTAATTTTTTAACAGATTATTTGTTAGGATAATAAATTATGAATAAGAGAGCATTGATTACAGGAATCACAGGTCAGGATGGGTCATATCTGGCAGAATTTTTACTGTCAAAGGGATATGAAGTTCATGGAATAAAGAGGCGTTCATCTTTATTCAATACTGAGAGGGTTGATGGTATTTACCAGGACCCGCATTTGGAGAATAGAAAGTTTGTGCTTCATTATGGGGATTTAAGTGATGCCTCAAGTATAAACAGGATTTTGAGGAATGTACGGCCTGATGAAATCTATAATCTTGGGGCCCAGAGTCATGTTGGAGTCAGTTTTTCCGTACCTGAGTATACAGGGGATGTGGTTGCTTTAGGGGCTGTGAGAATTCTTGAAGCTATTATGGAAACAGGTTTAAAAACAAAATTTTATCAGGCTTCATCATCAGAACTGTATGGTAAAGTTGTTGAGACTCCTCAAACAGAAACCACACCCTTTAGACCAAGATCTCCATATGCCTGTGCCAAAGCCTACGCTTATTATATTACAGTTAATTATAGAGAATCTTATAATATGTTTGCATCTAACGGGATTCTTTTTAATCATGAATCTCCAAGAAGGGGTGAAACTTTTGTAACAAGAAAAATTACGAGAGGTGTTGCTCATATTAAATATGGACTCCAGGATAAGTTATATCTTGGAAATCTTGATGCTGCAAGGGATTGGGGTTTTGCTGGCGACTATGTCAAAGCCATGTGGCTGATGCTTCAACAGGATACTCCAGACGATTATGTTGTTGCAACCGGTGAGATGAGAACTGTAAGGGAATTTTGTGAAATAGCTTTTAAAAAAGCCGGGATACCAATAAAATGGAAAGGTACCGGTGTAGATGAAATTGGTTATGATCCATCAACTAATAAAGAGCTTGTCGCTGTTGACTCAAGATATTTCAGGCCTGCTGAAGTTGAAAAACTTTTAGGTGACGCCTCAAAAGCATATAAAGAATTAAACTGGAAACCCGAAACAAGTTTTGATGAGCTTGTTTCAATGATGGTCAAATCTGATCTTGAGAATACAAGATTGCTTGTTGAAGGAATCGATCCTGCAAATTATTCTATTGATGTCTTAAGAGATGATTGAAAACTGACAGGTTTATCAATTAAAAATTTATAATCCCCAAATATTTATTTTTTAAAAAGTGCGTCTAAATCTGCAAGAGCTTCATTGCGGCTTTTCTTGGCCGGGTCTCTTGATGTTTGAGAATTTCCGTTGTTTGAGGAATCTAACGTTCTCTGCTCAGAGGAACCTTGTGAATGTTCAATATTGGAAGTATCAACATCTCTAAAAAGAGAAGCTGCTCCTGCCTTGGCATTTCGCAGTTCTTTAGATTCAGAAGGAACTCTTACATTATCCATGCCTTCAGGTTTAAGGGTAAGGGCAATTCTACCCTTGTCAGGAATGACTTCAAGTACTCGAGGTTTTACAATTTGTCCTCTGGTGACAATCTGCGAGGGCTCTTCAATAAAATCAGTTGAAAGTTGAGATACATGAATCATTGCCTCTGTTGTCAGACCAATATTTACAAAGGCACCAAATTTTGTAAGGTTTGTTATTATGCCATCTAAAATCATGCCAGGTTGAAGATCTCTAATAGTTTTGACATTTGGATTTAATCTTCGTTTTTTTAAAGGCACACCATTTTTTGAATTTAAAACAGGTCCTCGTTTGATTTTGTATTGAGCAAGAAATTTGGTTTCAAGGAGTATATCATCGATTTCTTCAGGGGTTGCTTCTATATTTAATTCTTCCAGCCCCAGTGATTGCGGGTTGATCTGAGAAAATTCCCTCAGTGGGTACATTGCTCTGATACCAATTGAAACTGCAATATTAATATTATTTGAAAATGAGAATCTCGAAGATGATTCCTCTATGCCCTGACTATAAATTTGTTTTACAGTAATTGATTCAAATTTTTCAATGAACTGATTTAGTTGGTCAATATTTTCATAGGTGTCAGGAATAACGATGGCTGAAGGTTCATGTTCTTTTATAAGTGAATCTAAATGAACTTCAATACTGGATGCATCCGTAATATCTTCGGTGTAAATTATTTTGCCGCCTTTTAAAATGACAGCCAGTGAAATATTATCGTTATCGTTATAAATTGAAATAATGCTTTTTCCCCTTACTGGTGCAGTAAGAAGAAGAGCTTCATATACCTGGGCAAGCTGGCTAAGAGCATTGGTTTTTTGCTCTATATAAAAGACATCTAATATTGTATTTTCAAGATCGGGAAGAATCAATTCATCCATAATGTCATCGATTGAACGTTTTTGAGCAGCAAGTCCAAGCATGGGAAGATGTGTTTTTATTTTTGTTTTAATTAAATCTTCATCAAATTTAAATTTTATTGAGATTTTATTATCTTTCAACCTGCCCATAATATTAAGCCAGAATTTTGGAATGATATTAATTATTATCTCATCTTGCAATGCCAGTTCCTCTGGTAGAGGATTATCACTTTTGACAGTTACAAGTGTTGTTTGAAGAGCAGAATTCAGAACATCGTTAAAAAGAGTTACATGTGCATCTACAGATTGCTGCCAGCTTGATACATCCGGATACCCTGCACGGGGACACATAGGTGCTGTTCGTTCCAGTGCTCGTAATTCGTGAGGAAACGCCGCGTTCTGTACAGATTTATCCGGCAAAACTTTTTGGCTTACAGCCAGGTTTCTTTTTGTATTTCTGTATGCATCTTTCCATCTTGTAAAATGAAAGAACACAATTGAAAGATCAGATATTTTATCCTGAGGAAACGCATTTAATACAGGGTTTTCACTTTTTAAAAGTCCAGTTAAACCTTTAGATTTTTCTAAAAATCTGGAGACTTTTGCAATTGCCTGTTTATCTGTATGATCATATAGATCGGAGTTAATTCGTTTTAAAAGTTCAGCAAAATCCATAGTGTACTGCTCTGGTAATAAGAGTCAAAATAAAAAGATATATTGAGTCTCTTGGGGTTGAAAAAAATTTACTTATTATCCCGGACACATCTGGCCCGGCATTGACCTTTAGAATTTACGCTCAATTCGTTAATAGCGCCAGTGGAAATACCCACAATTAATGCTCTTTTATTACTTTTTTTTGTAGATGTCCACATTACAAGGGAATCTTTCTCAATTTCTGGTGAATTAACCCCTTGAATTGCCTCATCTTCTGTGGGAAGACGCCAGTCAATAAATCCTGATAAAGATAAATTTTTACAATATTTTTCAGCATTTGACCAATTAACATCTTCAGTGGACATGGATTTTTGAATCATAATTTTTTCAAATTCAACATAATATGGATTTGATGATTCCGATTTTGGATTATCCAAAGTTTTAACAGGTTCCGGTTCTGTTTTTTTAGTTGTATTTTGTGCATCAAGAGCTTTTGCGGCTAGTGTCAGACAATAATCATCCAGATTACAACCTTGATCCTCACAATCAACAAAACCATTTTTATCATTATCTTTATTATCACTGCAATCGTTGTCCCCGGTTCCTTCGGGGGGATTGCTGCAGGAAGTAAAAATAATTAGCAGGCTGAATATAAATTTTTTCATAAAATCTCCTCCACGTGATTTAATATGTTTTATCAGATTAAGTTCTATTTGCAACAGCCATTTACTGTTATATAGTCACATAAATGTGCAGTGTTCATTAAAAAAAGTATAGGTTAAAATTGAAAAAAGTAGAGTCTAAAAATAGTTACAGTTTATATGAAGGGTGGATTTCAGTCATTTCAAATACTCTTCTGTTTATACTTAAATACTGGGCCGGTATTTCAACTGGTTCTTTAGCTCTGGTAGCTGATGCCTGGCATACATTTACAGATTCTTTAAGTTCAGTGATTGTAATTATTAGTTCTTATATGGGGGCAAAACCCGCTGATAAGGAACATCCTTTTGGTCATGGCAGAGCCGATCTTATCAATTCACTGGTTATCGGAGTTCTTCTGGGGTTTATTGGTTTTGAGTTTATATCCAAATCTGTAGTCCGATTATATGATAAACAAAGTGTCCATTTTGGAACTCTTGCTATTGTGGTAACTGTTATCTCTATTATTGTTAAAGAGCTTCTTGCCCAGTATGCATTTTATGTTGCAAGAAAGTCATCATCTGAAATTGTTAAAGCCGATGCCTGGCATCACAGGACAGATGCCCTCTCGTCATTGATTGTTCTGGCTGGAATTTTTCTCGGCAGATATTTCTGGTGGATTGACGGGGTTATGGGGATTCTTATATCTCTAATGATTTTTTATGTTTCTTTTGAGATTATTATAAATTCTTTTAACAGGTTAATGGGTGAAACGCCTGATAATGATATCATTAATGAAATTGAAAAAATATTAAAAGAGATGAATTTTGATGTTCACCCTCACCATTTTCACATGCATAAATATGGCTCACATATTGAACTTACATTTCATATTCTTATGGATGAATATATTTCCCTAAAAGATGCCCATGAAGCTACAACCAGAATTGAAAATGCTATAAGGGATAAACTTGATATGGAAACTACTATTCACACCGAACCGTTTGATACTGTAGACACCGACTAATTATTTCCATAAATCAAAGGCTTTGATTGTTTCATCGAGATTTTTTAAATGGGTGTAGTTAAGTTCTTTTCTTGCCCGGCTGTCATCTACCATGCAAATATATTTAAGATAATTAATATGTGTAGGATTTAGATTTCTTGATAGATTCATCTTGTTCATATGTCGTAAAATGGGAGGTGCCAAAATATGAGGTATTTCAACTGTCTGTCTGTTTAAGAGATTGAGAATTTTTCTTAATTTAACAGGTTTGGGACCTGCAATATTAAAAATGCCTCTCACTCCGTTTTCTAGTGATAGAAAAATTGCATTTACAACATCCTCTTCATGAATAATCTGCAGCATTGGATCAAACCCGAGGATTACAGGTACTTTTTTCAGAGTGAGATAGTTTGATAAAAGTCCGTTAACACTTCCCATAATGTGTGCGGGTCTTAAAATTACAGTTTCTGTCTCAGGGTGCTTCCAGAAAAAACTCTGAGTCATCATATCAACATCTCTCAACACAGACATGTCGGGACTTAAAAGTGGAGATTCCTCAGTTAGAAACTGAGAATTAGAAGGTTGAGCACCGTATAGATCAGCTGATGAGAGTAGAATTAATTTCTTTACATGGTAGCTGTCACAGTATTCAAGTAGTTTTGAATAATTTTTAATTGACCTTGTAAAGAGATCAGGTGCCCTGTTGCTGGTCTCTGTTTTAGTTTCCAGATGAATTACAGTATCAATATTTTTCTGGCGAAAAGTGTTTCTTACACCTCTGTTGGCAAGCTCTTTTGTAATTATTGATACATCGTTGGGAAGGTTGTTCTGAGCCCTTGAGTCAATTGCAATAATCGGGTTAACTCTATGGAGCTTACGAATAAGCATTCTACCCAGATTTCCCGCAGCACCACTAATGGCAATAACCTTAGGACTGTCATCAATACGGTTCAAAAGAGTGAGCTCCTTTTTTTGAGAAGTATATTTATATTTTCTGCTATAACATCTTTAACGAGATCAGACATTTTACTTATTATATCATCATCGTCATCAGGGTCACCTTTTAAAATAATGGGTTCTCCAAAATGAATGTAGTATTTTACAGGTAGAGGCATCAAGCCTAAAATTGGAATTGGCATATGTGCCCAGATCGGAATATGTGGCATATTTAAGAGATGGGCTCCTCTTTTAATTGTAAACATTGTGGGATATTGCTCTTCTGAGCCAACAACAGATACAGGAACAACAGGGGCATTGTTTGCAAGAGCAAGCCGGATAAAACCGGTGCCAAATGGTTGCAGATTATAAGCATCTTTAAAAGTTTTCTGAATTCCTTTTATCCCTTCAGGAAATGTTAAAAGGATCTCTTTTCGTTTTAATAACAGTGCTGCATTTTCAGGAGTTCCTGGAACTACGCCCATTTGAGAATACCAGTTTGATATAAAAGGAATAGTTGATACCCATCTGTCAACCATGCTTCTTGGTACTCTCGGGACAGCAGATTCAATCAGCAATGCAGTCGTGATCATTGCACCGTCAAAAGGAAGTTGTCCTCCATGATTGGCTGCCATTATTACTGCCCCTTTGGGGATATTTTCAGTACCTTGTGTCTGGCATCTGAAATAGTATTTATAAAATAACTGTGAAATTAGAAGACCTTTTTTGAGGCTCTCTTTTTCCATCCCAAAAGGATCACCATCACAATATGGATTTTGTTTAAAAAGCTCTTCAATAAGTCTGCTGATGTTTTCTATATTTGATTTATAGAGATCTTTGCCGGTTGCCATATTTAAATAGTTGATTAGAAAATAGAAGTTGTCAATCTACGATTATCTATTGGTGCTCTTATTTTCAAAATCGGTTTTGAACCTTAAAATTATCTCTCTTTTTTTTACTGCCTGTTCATGTTCTAACGGAGCATCTCTGGACAATTCAATTGCTTTATCAATATATTTTAATGCTTCATCAAATCTGTGAAGTCCTCCCAGAGCGCCGGCAATATTGGTTGAAAGTTTATAGCTGTTTATTGTCGTCTTTTCAGCCTGTTTATAAGCATATAGAGCTTTTTCATATTGTCCGGTTGATGCATTAAGAGTGCCTATTGAAAACCAGACGGATGAAGAATTTTTAAATTTTAATGCCTCAAAATAGTATTTGATGGCTAATTCGTTATTTCCATATTTTCTGAACTCAAGATTGCCCATTGAGTTGTAAAAATGAAAAAGAAATAGATCGTTATTATTTTTTTTAGCAATGGAAAGACCTTTCAAGTATGCACCTTTTGAAATGCCATAATTTTGCCTGTTCTCCTGAGCTGCACCAAAATTCATTAATGCAATAAGATCATTGGGATGTCTTTCAAGCTGCAGGGACCATAATTTATCTGATGAACTCCATGTATCAATTCGAATTATTGCAAGCAGAAGTAATGTTACAGGAATAAGCCAGATAACTTTTTTAAGGAGGTTGTCTGTGTAAATATACATATATCCAACAGCAAGAGAGAGAGAGGCGGCCGGAGCAAAGAGATATCTAAGTGAAAAAAGGTGTGTGAAAATATTTGATACAAGGGATGGAGTGATTAAAATTATCCAGGTAATAGATAAAAACAGAAGGAGCTGCATTTTCTTTAAATATTTAAAAAAAAGTGATGTGACTGTTATTATTACAGCTACTCCGGCCCACCAGTATATTGAAAAAAGGGTTCCTGGTGCATTTTCATAAAGCGAAAGAGGATGAGGTGCAATTGCCCATCTTATAGATCTGGCAAGATCTTCGGGAAATCTAAATATCAAGCCTGTCAGGTCAATTTCGGGAGAATCTTTTAATACGGAGCTTCTAATGTAAAGAAACATTATTGTTAGAATGATTGTAATTATGATTGGAATCAACGATCTTTTAATAGTTGTATTTTCGTTAATATTAAATATTGCCAGCAATATCATTAGAGGTGCAGCTGCCAGTGATGTCTCTTTGCTTCCAAGAGCAGTTATTGTAAATATGGTTATTGGAAAAAGATAAAACAGCCTGCCTTTATCAAGATATTTTTGAAAAAAGATTAATATAAGCAGTATTGATGAAATGGACATCAAATCACCAAGATCAGTTACAAATACAACGGCATCAACATTATATGGGAGGGTGGTGAAAATGAGTGCGGCAAACAGTGAAGCAATGTTTAATATTTTAATATTTTTTTCAGGTAATATTTTTTCATAAAAGAATCGTGCAATTATAAAAATTAATAGTGAGGTTAGTATTTGAAAAAAAAGATTTACAGCTTTATATCCGGGAGTAAAGTCCTGAAAAAGATATTTTTCAATGATTATTATCGCACGATTTATTGGCCGGTAATAAGGAACCTGTTCATTTTTATCTGACAGTCCGAAAAGATAGTCATTTTTAAAAGCTTCAGGAATTTTATCAAGTCCTGCAGTGGATATGCTCTTTTCAATCAGTTTTTTGTCATCCCACAAAAGGGGATAGTTGAGAGTTGCAGCATACATTGCAATATTTATCACAATTATCAGACCAAGAAATAATGATGTTTTTTTTAACATCTCATTACTTTTTTTAATTAAATTTGAATTATCTTTGTTCATTTTTGTTCGATACTTTTTTGGTAATCAGAAATCATTTTAACCCTTCTGTTAACCTCTTCAATTTTCGGGTCAGATTTACTAATCAAACTCCTTGCATTTTCCATGTTTTTTAAAGCAAGGTCAAACTGTTTTAAACCTGTCAGTGCGTTGGCCAAAGAGATATATACTGTGAAATTGCGGGGTTTAAGTTTTTCAGCTTCTTCATAATTTACTAGTGCCTCTTCAAAATTTCCTGATTCTGCAAAAATGTTTCCAAGGGCAATAAATGTTTTAAAATCAGGATATAGTTGAATAGAGCGTTCAAGGTATTTAATAGAATCAGTGGTATTTTTATAAACTTTTGAGGATAATACCCCCAGTCTGTAATTTGCTGCAGCTTCAGTTTTGCGGTCTTTTTTTTGAGAGCTTAGGGCTTTTGTATTTAGGTAGCACTCCACTGCTTTATTATAATTCTTTAATTCTTCAGTTGCTGCACAGTAATTGTATAGAGCGCTAATTCTTTTTGGATGGTTGAAATGTTCTTGCTGCCAGAGTGTATAGCTGCTTTTCCATACATCAATTCTTATAAATGTCAGCAGGGCAAGAGTTATGAGTAAAGGAGCCATTGATAACCTGATTATTTTTGTGGATTTATAAAAAATAAGTCCTGCAGCAACAGCAATAGACGCACCGGGCAGATAGAGATATCTGGGATCAAAAGTGTTGTTGAACTGCAGTCCTAAAATTGAAGGAGATATTGTTATTATCCACCACCATATTATTATGAGAGTTAAACTATATTTTTTTTGATATTTAACTGTTGTAAAAATAAGTGCAATTACGAGAAGTAAACCAATGAACCATAAATAATTAAATCCTGAATCAAATTTATTCTCCTGCAGAGAGATAGGGTGGGGTATAAGTGCCCACCTAAGAGCGATCATTATGTTTGAAAAAAATGTGGAAAAGGCTTCTGTAATATTTAAATGGTTTGAGTTGTTTTTTAACGCTGCAGTTCTCCCAAGAAGATATGTTCCTGCAGATATGATTGTGATTAAAAGTGGTATTATTATATCTTTTAGACTTTTGCAGGGTTTAAAAAATAATATATATAATAAAAGTATCGGGATTATGCTTAAACCGGTCTCCTTGCTCCCAATCGTTATTGTTGTTGTTATAAAAAAGAGTGTTGCAATCAAAATTGATTTTTTTTGAAAATAATAATGTGCAATAATTAGTGATAATATTAGAAAACAGAGAACCATAAGATCCCCAATATCTGTTAAAAACAGTACGGCATCAACTGTATAGGGTAGAACAAGGAAGGTAAGAGATGATATCAGGGCTGGAGTAACAGAGGATGAAGTTTCTAATTTAGTACTTTGAAATAAGTATCCTGATAAAAAAAAGATAAGTATTCCCGAGATCAGGTGGAGGAGAAAATGGATAATTCTATAACCGTTTAAATTTGTCCCGCCAAAGATTTGATATTCTATCATTAGAAAAGATAGACTGACAGGTCTGTAATAAGGGGTTGTTCCATTGAAATCATCGATAATTTCAAGATAGTGTCCAGTAAAGGTTTTTTGAATATTTTCAGCTTTTGTTATTTGTACACTATGTTCTATTAGAGCACTGTCATCCCATAATGGTGCATAGTTAAACGTCCAGCAGTAAAAGAGAGTATATGTGCTTATAATTGTAAGAAGTGCTGCGGATTGTGATTTGAGAATTTTTAAGCTTAAGAAAATACTCATCTCGTGTAGTCTTTAAAATATATCTCTTCTTCAAGCTCTCCAATTTCCGGCGGGGCTATTATCGAAAAAATATCAAAAGGAATATAGCTGAAATTATTATCCCATTGGGTATATAGTTCTTTTGAGAGTTTAATATCCTGCTTTGCAAGTTGCCCAAGGGATTTTTGCAGTTCAAGTTCAAGAACCTTTCGATTCTGGGGATTGGTTTCGTTAAACAGCTGTGTTTTAAGGTGCTCAACTGTCAGTTCGGTAAATCCTGAATTTTTTAAAAGATTGATGGCAAGGTTTGCCGCATATGGAGGCGCGTCCTGCATTATAGATGCTTTCTTGATTAACTTTGCCCCTATTTGTCGTACAAGTTTTTTCTTCTCTTTATCTTTTTTGTTTAGAATATTGTACCTGTCCCAGTAGTTCAAAAATCCCCTGTCAAAAAAAATCTGTCCGTTGTCAGGAAAGTATTTTCCTCCCTGAATTAAAATATTTTCTGCATCATCTATGGATTTTTCAGTGATAAGTCCCTGGTGAAACAGTGCAAGCTGGGCACCCATCAGGTAGGCTTTTAAAAAGTGATTATCCAGATCTACAACTGTTTTTACATATTGATAGGTGTAATTTATTGAAAGTTTAATTTTTTTTTCTTTTTTTAGTCTTGCGTATCTGGAACTTGAAGATGCAAAATAGACCACCGCCTTTGTCCAGATAATATCTGCAGCAGCTTCGTTATATCCGGCAGTTAATATTTTTAACCAGTAAGATGGGGGGAGATAGTAAATATCTTCAAATGTATCTGAATTTACAAATGCAATGGATGTTTTTTTTTGAAAATTTATAGACAGTAAAAAAAATATTATAATTACAATTAGGATAGATAATCTTTTAATCATTGAAAACATTAAGTTTATTTTACTTAATTAAGAAACTTTTTAAAGTAAAATGCTGTTTAATTCATGTAATATTTTTTAAATTATGCGGAAGTTTGGGATATAATGGAAAATGAAAAATCAGATAAATGAGTATTACTCAAGCTCGGAAATTTTGTAGTATCCGCCAACTGCACGGAGGCCGTTTGTCGGAGTAACTTCCATCCATCTTTGAAAAGTTGAAAGAACGCCGTTATCGTCAAGATCTCCTCTGGCAATAAGTCTGATAGTTGCCGTGCTTATTGTGCATATTGTAGTGGCATCGTTTGAAAAACTATACTGATAGTAAAAGTCATCTGCCATTGAAAAGTTAAGTGCAACCCACTGAGCTTCATCCCATTTGACTGTATCAGCAAAAGTTTTTTGTCCACCATTAGGTAATGTTGCAGGAGTAAAGCCAACAGGTCCTGGCAGACATTTTTCTGCAAGTATTGGTTTAAGACCTGAAGATGCATGTGAACCGCCAAAATAAGCCATGGCACCATCGTGTATCATTTTTAGACCCTGTGTGGCTTCAGATGTTTTTGCACGTTTCATGTATTTGATAAATGCAGGAATTGCCACAGCTGCCAGAATACCTAAAATGGCTACCACAATCATAAGTTCGATTAAGGTAAATCCTCTTTTCGCTAATTTCTTCATATCTAACCTCCTGTTTTGTCGGCTTTTTATAAGCCAAAAAATTAAGCCCTTATGGGCATTATGGACATAAATTTGCTGCTTCAGGTTTGAGTTCACTTATAAGATCACCTTGTGAGTATATCTCAAATCCTTCGCATTTTCCGTTTCCGTCTAAATCATGAACAGCACGGGCTGCATACCAGAACTCATTCTGGTAATCTATTCCAGCAGCTGAAAAGATTGTCGATGGTGCTTCTGTTGGCGCTCCAGACTCAATATAATATCTAAAATATAAGTGCTTATTGGCATTAAAAATACCAAGCTGAATCCAGGCGGCTGTAGCATAAGTCGTAGCTATATCCGACCAGAGTACTGCACTTTCCCCGGGTGTGCTTTTTTTAGGAGCCCAGCCATCCCAGTCTCCGCCGCATTCCCCGGCATACTGTCTGAAGCTTGTAAAATATGCTTCCTGTTTAATTCTGATGTCCGAGAGTACACTTTGAGCCTCTGCTTCTCGTGCAGATCTAATCCATTTGGTATATGCAACAGCAGCTACTGATGCAAGAATTGATAAAATTGCAACTACAATCATTAGCTCTATAAGTGTGAATCCCTGTTGCTGTTGGTTTGAAACCTTCATATCTATCCTTTCGTGCAATAATCATGCCTGCTTTAAAGTTTGATTGAAAAAGTTTAATATCCCTGTATTTTGGTCTTTTTCAAAATAAAGTTTGTTACAGTTGCGATATAAAATGACAAAATATGTAAAATTTTCAAACTTAAAATGTTAACTTGTATCGCTATGTTAAGTAATTGGTTCATCGTTATCTTCTCTGTTTAAACGATATCTTAATGATCTTAAAGTTATACCTAAAAGTTTTGCTGCTGATGACTGAACTCCGCCTGTCAGTTTAAGGGCCGCCCAAATATACTCTTTTTCAATTTCAGACAGTTTCTTGTCCAGATCTAAACCGGTTGAAGGAATAATCTGCCCATGATCAATATGATCCGTACTGTTTGATGATATTATGTTGTCGGGAAGATCGGAAAATTCTATTAATGAATTTGCAGAAAGAGCAATTGTTCTCTCTAAAATATTTTTAAGTTCTCTTACATTTCCAGGATAACTGTAATTTAAAAGAGCTTTTAATGCCTTTGGTTCAATTAGTGGTGTTTTAATGCCGTTATCTGCAGCAATAACAGGTAAAATGGCATTTATAAGTGCGGGAATGTCTTCTGAACGATCCCTCAACGGAGGTAATTTTATCTGCATTACATTTAATCTGTAATATAGATCTGTTCTGAATAAATTATTTGCTATTAGTTCGTCAAGATTTGCATTGGTGGCAGAAATTACTCTTATATTTATTTTAATTTCCTGCTCTCCCCCAACAGGCCGCACTCTCTTTTCTTGAAGAACTCGTAAAAGTTTTACCTGCAAAGACAAGGGAAGTTCGCCAATTTCATCCAGAAAAAGTGTTCCATCTTCAGCTGCTGCAATTAGTCCTTTTTTGTCAGTTGATGCACCTGTAAAAGCACCTTTTACATGACCAAAAAGCTCTGACTCCATAAGTTGTTCAGGAAGAGCACCGCAATTGACTGCAATAAATGGTTTTTCTTTAAAAATCCCCGAAAAATGAATGGCCCTTGCTACAACTTCTTTACCTGTGCCTGATTCTCCTGAGAGCAAAACAGAAACTTTTGAATCTGCGAGCTTTTGACATGTGGCGGCTATATTTTTAATGGCTTCTGAGCTGCCGATTAAGTCCGATATCTGTTTTTTTCCTGAAACTCTGGCTTTTAAAGCTATGTTTTCACGAATAAGATTACTGTGCTGAAGAGCCTGTTTGACGACAATTTTAAATTCTTCGATGTTAAAAGGTTTTGAGATGTAGTCATGGGCACCTGATTTCATTGCTTCTACAGCAGTATCGGCAGTTCCAAATGCTGTTATCATTATTACAGGGCAGTCAGGCTGGCGAAGTTTCACCTCATTTAAGACCATCATTCCGTCCCCGTCATCCATAGTCAGGTCTGTTATAACAAGATCAAATCTATTTCCCTGTTTAAATAGGTTTAATGCCGCATTTCCATTTGGAACATCAACAGTTGAGTAACCAGTCTGCTGAAGAAGTATTGATATCATCTCCCTGACAGAGCTTTCATCATCCACAATAAGAATTTGTTCCTTAACAATAGTCATAAAAAACAGTATACACTAATTTATTTAATAATTAAAAAAAAAAGGTTTTGATATGCGTGAACTTTTACACTGACAAAGGATTTATTGAGAGATATTCGTCTAAAATCAGTTTTGCAAGACTCTGTTTAGGAATTTCATCCGTCTCATTTACTCGCCCGTCTTTATGTATAAAAATAACTTTTGTAGTCTCTTTTTCGAGAGCATCTTTTGCACTGTTTGCAATAATCATATCAGCCAGTTTTTTTTCGAGTTTTGCTTTTCCGTTTGTCAGGAGATTGTCTGTTTCGAGGGCAAAGCCAAAAATAACCGGTGATTTGCTTTTTTTGTATTTTTCTCCAATTTCAAGGAGAATATCAGGATTTTTAACCAATTTAATTTCCAGACTGTCATTTTGAGTCTCTTTTTTAATTTTTTTAGTTTCTATAGTTTCATGTCGGAAATCCGCAACAGCTGCTGACATGACAACAAGATGAGCATCGTCTGACTCTTCCAATACTGCTTGGCGCATTTCCAGAGCAGAACGGACATTTATAACAGTTATATTTTCAGGAGGTATCAGAGCTGTGGGTCCGCTTATTAAAACAACTCTGGCTCCTCTCAAGGCGGCATTGCGGGCAATGGCATAACCGGTTTTACCAGAAGATCGGTTAGAAATAAATCGTACAGGATCTATATCTTCAACAGTGGGGCCGGCCGTTATAACAATTTTATGACCTTCAAGATCCCGATTAAAAAAATTTGTCACAGACTGTACAATGGTTTCAGGTGATTCCATTCTGCCTTTGTCTGTAATTCCGCAGGCAAGTTCACCGGATGCTGGTTCTATAATATTCCAACCGTATTCATCAGTAAGGATTTTTATATTTTTTTGGGTAGCTCTGTTATTTAGCATATTTGTGTTCATTGCAGGGGCAAAGGCAACTGTGCCTGCATATGCAAGAGTTATTGCACTTAATAAATCGGATGCTCTGCCTGCCGCTGCTCTTGCGATAAAATCAGCTGATGCGGGTGCTATTAAAAGAAGATCCGCATTTTTTGCCAGATTGATATGTTCCAGGGGATCTGTTGTACTGTTGAACATTTTATAAACAACTTTATGACCGGTTAATGTTTCCAGTGTTAGAGGTGTTACAAAATTGCAGGCTGCCTCTGTAATCACTGCCTGCACATCAGCGCCCGATTTTATTAGAAGTCTTGCAAGTTCAGGAGCTTTATATGCGGCAATGCTTCCAGTCACTCCCAATATTATTTTTCTGTTTTTTAGGTCGAGATTCATGGGGAAATATGTATATCACATAAAAAAAGATGTCATCAGAAAAAAAGTGTGTAGTTTTTTTGCCTACATATTCTTACTATGGTATACATGGGTTAGATTGGTTCAAACATGGACCCTTTGGGAGGACAAAATGAGTGATTTAATGAATAAAATTGAAAATGAAGAGATTGAGATGTCAACAGTTGTAAAACTTAAAGTTGAGGGAAGTACTTCTACAGTAAATACTATAGAAGATCAGCGCACAGGACGTGGTGTATCTCTTGTGTGTCCGTTTCCTGCACTTGAAGTAGATATTCCAGTTACATTCTCTTCAAAAGATGGAAGTTCAAACAGTGGAAGAATTCATAGAATCACAGTTGAAGATGATCCGGGATCGGGACTTCCCAAATTGAGACTGTCGGTAAGAAATGATAAAGAATCAGAAGAGTACGCTGCTATTGATACAAATGAAATTGATAGTGAACAGGTTCTTTCATTTGGGCCAGGTGGTGAAAAAGTTATTAATATGAAAGATTCAACTGCTAATCTTCTTGATGGTATTCTTGAGGATGTGGCTGATAAAAATACACAGGAGCTTTTAAACTGGGATGATTCCGGAGAGCTCGCTATCAGTGATCGCGACAGGGATCCGGGCTGGGTTTCTGAGGGACCTCTGTTTAATGCGGGGGCTATGGGGATTTCTGCAAAATCAAGAAGAAAAAGGATTGCAGGTGCCGTTGCAGCATGGTCAATGGTAATGGGTATTGCAGCCGGCGGTATGTATACTCTTGCAAAAGCGGGGATTGTGGATGCTGACAATATTAAAGGTAAATTATTTACTTTAAGAGACAATTCTTTTGAAAAAAGTTCAAAAAGGGATGTTTTGTCTGAGCTGAATAGTGATTTTAAAAATAGTGATAACGAAAAAGCTCCTGCAGATGAAATTGTTAATTCCACTGTTAAAGCAGATTTGAAAAATATGTTTAAAACTGTTTCATTAAAAAAATCAGTTGATAATATTTCAGAAAAAGATGTTGAATCAGCTGCGGTGAACAATATGGATGCTGCATCTGGTGAAATCTCTGATGATGAGGCTGTTGTTAACGGAAATGATGATTCAATAGAGAGTGAAAAAGAGATTGTAAATATAAGTGAGCAGTCTCAGATTATTCTTCCTACAAGATGGCCTGCAGAGTTTTCAACATCGTACAGACTTCAAAATCCAAATGGTGTTGTAATTGATATTCCCGGCGGTCTTGTAAAAAAAGAGGGCTGGATTAATATTTCTTCAAATGAAAAAATTATAAAATCAATTAAAGCTATTCAAAAAGAGAGCGGTGCAAGATTTATAATTTACGTACAGGGTGATCTCCCTAATTTTAAAACAAAAGCTTTGAAAGAGGGTATCAGACTTAATCTTTACTATGATGATTTAAACGGTTCGGGCGGTGCAGCTCAGGAAATAGCAATGAAATAGAAACTCCTCCTCTTTTTTCAATGATTTATTGGCACTTCTTTTTATTCCCCTGTAATATCTTATTCGATGATTGATTTACTTGATATCGCTGTTTACTATAACAACCACAAAAGCCTGGACGGGTTATCCCTTCATGTTGCAAAAGGGACACTTCTTGGAGTCCTTGGACCAGGGGGCTGCGGAAAGTCCACAATGTGTAAAGTTATAGCGGGCCTTGTTAAACCTCAAAAAGGTATAGTTTTAGTCAATGGAGTAAAACTTATGGAGGCAACAGGCAAAGATATTTTAAATCTTCAGAAAAAAATTGGAATGCAGTTTCAAAATGATGCCCTGTTTGAACATATGAGTGTTCTTGAAAATGTCAGTTATCCGCTTAAACGGCTCACAGATAAATCAGAAGATGAAGTTGAGTATCTGGCCGTGAGGCAGATAACGATGGTGGGGCTTTCAGGTTATGAAAATTCGTCTTTAAATAAAATATCCGGAGGCCAGAGGCGAAGAGTTGCCCTTGCAAGAGCGTGTGTCACCAGCCCGGATATTTTAATATGTGATGATCCGACAGCCGGGCTTGACCCTGTAACATCAAGGAAAATTCTGGATATGATTGCAGGTATAAGGGTAGAGGGGGAGAGTACTATAATTGTAGTCTCTTCTGATGTGCCGGGACTTCTCTCAATATCTTCAAGGGTTGCTCTTTTATGGGATGGACGAATTATTGAAGAGGAGAAAACCTCTGAATTTAAAAAGAGTGAAACAGGTGAAGTAAGGCGATTTTTGAAAGATGCGGTTCTCCCGTTTAAAAACTGGAGCTGGAGTTGATGATGGGGTTTCTTAAAGCGGTTGCAGGCCTTGGAAACACGATACTTGAAATATCAAGACAGACAGGTGGAACTGCACTTTTAACCCTTAGAGTTTTAATCAGAATTTCAAGGTTTCAAATAGAAAAAAGAGAGTTGAAAAAAAGTCTTTTTTCTATGGGGTATAAATCACTGCCAATTATGATCGCAACGGCATTTGTTGTTGGGGTTATTCTTGTGATACAGTCTTTTGTATTTGTTGACAGGTATGGTATGCGCTCCCAGCTTGGATATGGGGCGGGTTTCACTATTGTACGTGAACTTGGTCCCATTTTGCTGGCTCTTATGTTCTCGGGAAGAGTAGGGGCTTTTACTGCTGCAGAACTTGGCACTATGGCTGTAACCGAGCAGATTGATGCCCTTAAATGTCTTGGGATAGATCCCGTTACTTTTTTGGCTGTTCCAAGATTTATCGCCATGATTATATCTCTTGTCTCTTTAACACTGGTAGGAAATGCAACAGCCCTTGTAAGTGCCTCTGTTATGGGGCAGTTTATGATGGATGTTGAGCAGCACACTTTCTGGAGCAGTCTGTTTGAAATGCTCACACCCTATGATTTTTTAATAAGTGTTATAAAATCAGCCCTTTTTGGGGCAATAATAGCTGTTAACAGTTCTTATTTTGGAATTCAATCTTCAGGGGGAGCACCAGGGGTTGGAGTATCAGTTAATAAATCCGTGGTCTCTTCGGCTATTGCTATTTTTGTGGTGGATTTTTTCTCAACGTTTGTTCTTGGTTAATCCTCATCCCACTTTCCTTTAAATTTGTGACTATCGCACTCCCTTTCTGCAAGCTGCCGCAATCTATAGGCTGTATCTCTTAATACACCATAAACAATACCGCATGTATCATCATTTCTATCCCTGTCACCTTCATCTGCAAGGGCAAGCATTTCATTTGTAAGTTTTAATGTTTTAATTAAATTTTCATTAAATGATGAGGCCATAATATGTTCTGTTTCCGTAATCCCAATTTTCTGAATCTGATAAATGCAAAAGTTGTGCCTATAAACGCAAAAATAAAAAATTGGCTTTAGAATCAAGTGATTATGATTATTTATCCAATTTGAATATAATGTCTCAAATTATTATTTGTCTCAAAAAAGAGACATTTTAATAAAAATATTATTGAGACAGTAAGTATTGATAAATTGATATTTAGAATTTAATTTGTAGAATCTGTTAATGTAGAATATACCAAAGAGAATTACTAAATGGAGGTTATACAAATGAAAAAAATTAATGTTTTACTGCTTGCTCTAATAATATCTTTAGTTTCAACTGTCTCATTTGCACAGACTAACACCAGATTTGCTGTTGGCGGCTACCTTGGTGCCGGGTTCTCTTTTGCCGCAGGGGACGGGCCTGAACGTGTTTACGTGCAAGATAGAAACGACAGGAGCGGCAAGTTTTCCGGGGCTATAGGGGGTTATTTTGATATTAATTTTACAAGACTGGTTGCCTTGGAGCTGGGCCTTGGCTTTGACAGTCAGGGTGTGAGATGGACCCATGGGGATAATATGACAAAAGTACGAGTTTTTTATATGGAGCTTCCTGTAATGGTCAAGTTTAATATAAAACACTTTCAGATTGGGGCAGGTCTTCAGCTCTCCTTTGCCCTGTCAGGTAAAGATACCGTTAAAACTCCTAATGTTACTACTGAATCAACCTGGGACGGAAACGATTGGGACTATTTTCATAGAGTCAATATCGGACCCAAATTTCAGTTCGGGTATGCAATACCTGTTGGACCTATAGCTATTGTTCCATCAATATCATGGAGCCTTCATATGGTTAATGACATAAACCGAAACGCAATAGAGGATGACTGGCCTGTCATTAATACTGATAATTATAAGATGAGGTTTAATAATCTTCTTTTTAATGTTGCTGTGGAGTTTGGAATCTAGTCATTTTTCTCATCTAAAACTCTCCTTATTTCTCTTGCAAATGTGTCCATTGGAACAGGCTTCTGCAAAAAGGAGCTTGCTCCTGAAGAGAGAAGGGGCTTTCCGTAGGTTTCACTGTCATATCCGCTCATAATAATAACAGGCATCTCGGGGTGCAGTTTATGCAGCTGCCTGTAGGCTTCAAGACCTTCAATTCCGGGCATAATCATATCAAGCAGGGTAAGGTCGATTTTACCTTTGTGTTCAGTTGCAACATTTATAGCCGCAACACCCGTATGGGCTTCAAGCACATTGTAACCTAGACGCTGTAAAAGGCGCTTTATTGCTTTTCGCAGCATTGCCTCATCATCAACAACCAGTATGGTTTCTGTCCCCCCTTTTATCTCTTCTTTAAAGTCTGAATTGTCTCTTTTATCTTTTACAATCTGCAGCACCGAGTCGGGCATTTCGCTAACATTACTTACGGGAATATAAACTCTTACAGTTGTTCCTCTCTCTTTTTCGGATTCAATAAAAATATGACCTTCGTGACTTCTTACAATTCCGTAGGCACTGGCCAGACCAAGACCGCGGCCCTTTTTCTTTGTTGTAAAAAAAGGTTCAAAAATTTTCTTTTTTGTTTCAGGGCTCATTCCGCATCCAGTATCAGAAACTGTCAAAAGCACATAACGTCCGTTTTTCAACCAGGTGCCCGCAGATTCACTTTCAGAATCCACAAATCTGTTTACAGTTGAAACCTGAATTATTCCATCTTTACGTTTAGAGCCTTGTACATCATAGGCCTCTATGGCGTTGCTGATGAGCTGACTTAAAAGAAGTGTAATTTGAGCATGGTTGGCCTCCACAAGATTAATTTTATTATCAAATGAGGTCAAAAGTCTTATGTTGTCAGGAAGTTCAAGAGCCTGTGTCTGAATAGTCTGCATTATTACATCGTTAAGATTGATGGGAACCTGCATATATTTGCCGCCTCTGGCAAAAACAAGAAGCTGCTCTGAGAGATCCCCTGCTGTTACTGCCGCATGTTCAATCTCTTTTAAAAGCTGAAGCATGGGATTCTCTGCGGGAATATCAACTGTTGCAAGGGAGACATTTCCAAGTATTGCAGACATTAGATTGTTAAATTTGTGTGCAATACCGCCGGCTAATGTTGCAGATGCCTGTATTCTTGCCGCTGCCCGCATTGCTTCGTTGGTAGGAGATACAGAGGACATATCCAGGGTGCTTGAGATTGCTCCTGATATATTTCCGTCCTGATTTTTAAGAGGGAAAGCCCTTTGAAGCATTGTATATCCGTCAAGGGTAATAACTTCAGCCTCTTGAGGAATACCAGTTTTTATACATGTTGCAATTGGACAGCTCCCGTCCATCCTGCCGCCGTTTTTCCATATTTCGTTACTGAATCTTCCCACCAGAACATCAATTTTACCCTCTTCTGATTCATCATAGGCATTTGACCAGTCAATCATCGTGTCTACCCGGTGTTTTGCAATCAGTGTTAGACTGGCACCTAAAATTCCTGTGAAGTCCATTTCGTCAATATTGGCACTGCCAATATTTGAATAGTTGTATGGCCCATGAGTGTTGATATTTTTTTCGGGAATTTTTTTGCAGAGATCCATAAATAAAATATTTAAATAGTGTCCCTTTTTGTCCGCAATTACATAACCTTCAAGACCATTTTCAATTTCATCA
>JAFGVO010000086.1 GCA_016937935.1 Deltaproteobacteria bacterium
AAACCCTCCGCTATTAATTAAAATTACAGTTTTATCCATTCAGGGTCAAAAAAATGGACAAACATAAAACTTCCCTTATACAAATACCCACCCTTTTTGAACTGTCTGAAACTATTACTGTTTTTACAATTGTTGAATAATGATAAGAGAAATTAAAATTGGGAAATCTCTAAAAAAGAAAAAATTTATTAATTAATAGACTATTAAAATATTTGAAATGTCTTTTTAGAAGTTGAGGCCGATGTTGAACATTGGGCCGTGGGCCAGGTTGCCGTTTAAATCTAATATAAACATATATCTGACTTCAGAGTGGATACGCATTCTTGCCCGGTGAAGAAATTCAAGACCTATAGATGGAAAGAACTCAAAACCCATTGGGGAGTACTCGTCATCATATGAATCACTGTCTTTAGTTGGCCTTTGTCCAAGATAAAGCCCTGCTCCTCCAGAGATATAAGGAGAAACCATTCCCCTTGATAGAAATGACCCCATAACCATATGCATGTAGGCTGCAAAATCAATATCGTACTCTTCAGAAGCAAGTGAAAAACCGGCTTCAATACCGGTGCGCAAACGGTTATACTCCCAGATTCCTTCGTAACCAAAAGTTATAACACCGCTGTTTGCTTTGTCTCCCATGAGCATTCCACCGCCCAGCATCAACCCGTGGTTCGATATTATTCTATCGAGATTTGCTTTCTTATTAGTTTCTGCAACTGTTGCATTATCGTAATCTCTTGTTTCTGAAGGTTTTATCCCCTTTGAAAATGCAACTGCAATGCGGTCGAAGATAAGATTAAGATCGTCTTCTGTCTCAGCTACCATTTTTTTAGAATCAACGGCGTCACCATTGGCTTTATACATCGTAATATTTACCTGAGTCTTTTTTCCCAGTTTTACTATTTTGGTTGTAATGTACATGTCACAGTTCAGCGCTTTTGCAATTTCAATATTATCAGGCTCGATTATAGCCATGTCGGACTCAGTATTACTGACACTATTGTTTTCGACAGAAGGCTGTATATTAGCAGCATTTTGTTCTGTTGTAACATTATCTGCAGGGGTAACTGTAACAGGTGCACTTTCCTCCGTAACAGGGGTGTCAGTGTCTGATTCAACCGCCGGTTGAACAGTTGTTTCAATTAATGGCTCTTTTAAAGCCGGCAGCGCTTTTGTCTTTTGACCGTTCTGAAATTTATCCCAGTTTTCCTGTTTTAAAGTTAAAATCGCTTTATCAACAATCTTGTTGTCAATTAAAACAAAACCTTCTTCAACCATTGAAGATGAAAAAATCTCCCTTGCCGCACTCGCAACAGCAGAGTCAAAATTAACCGTATCAAATGGCATAACCGCCACCCTTGAATCCTTTGAGTCCTCTGCAAAAACTGAACCTGCAACAGTAAACAAACCAGTTAGAGTGAATAAAGATAAATAAATTATTTTTTTGTTAAAATTCATAAGCCCCGATCCTTTCAAATTTTATAAATTTTTCAGTGTTACTTGAATCTATGAGGCTTGCACGAACTGTGCCATGTATAAATTTTGCAATTACTAATGATTTTAATAATTATATTTTTCTATTAGACCTTGGAGATGTGAAAAAAATCAACAGTTAGGTGAAAAATTTGTCACACTCGGTAAAAATTAGGGAATATCAGTGAGGAAATCTAAAATCCATGTATTTCATTTTGTATTGAAATGTTTTCATTGCGTCTTAAATACTCGCAAATCAATGCTGGACTATCACTCTTTTTTTATTTAAAATAACTGAGATTTTATTTTAACAGATTACTTTATTAAAGTTTAAGTTTTACGAAAATTAAGAGGTTCAAAAAATATGAAACCATCAAAGAGTGTAGGTATTGTGGGATATGGCGGGTACATCCCGAGATTTCGAATTGATGCTTCAGAGGTTAACAGGGTATGGAAAAACAGCGGAATGACTCCAGGCCAGACGTTAAAGGCTGTTCCTGGTCCTGATGAGGATACTACGACAATTGCTGTCCAGGCCGCTCGAAATGCAATGAAAATGGCTGCAATAGATCCCGAAGAATTGAGGGCCATATGGTTCGGTTCAGAATCAAAGCCCTATGCGGTTAAACCAACATCAACTATTGTTGCAGATGCTATTGGCGCCCTTCCCCACGCAAATGCAGCAGACTGGGAGTTTGCATGCAAGCCTGGGACAGAGGCCATGCAGGCGGCATGTGCAATGGTTGGAAGCGGCATGGCTCCTTTTGCCATGTGCGGAGGAGCTGATACAGCTCAAGCTCGCCCCGGGGATGTGCTCGAATACAATGCCGGTGCCGGAGGCGCGGCGTTTATCCTTGGTGATGGTGATTTGTCACTTGCTGTTCTTGATGCCTCAACATCGTATGTTACAAACACACCTGATTTTTTTAGAAGAGAAGGACAGTCATATCCCTCCCACGGTCAAAGATTTACAGGTAAGCCAGCCTATTTTCATCATATCAAAAATGCTGTAGAGGAACTTTTAAAAGAGACTGGAACCTCTCCTTCGGATTATGCACACGCAGTTTTTCATCAGCCAAATTTTCAGTTTCCTTTAAAGGTCTCTAAAGAGCTTGGCTTTGAAAAAGAACAGGTTCTTCCTTTTATACTTACTAACAAGATTGGAAATACTTACTCCGGTTCGGCTCTTTTAGGCCTTTCGGCAGCTCTTGATGCAGCAAAGCCAGGAGAGCGGATTCTCCTTGCCAGTTATGGTTCGGGAGCCGGCTCTGATGTGTTTTCTTTTACTGTAACAAATAAAATTACTGATATTAGAAAGCGTGGTGTACCAATAAAAAAATATATTGAGCGCCAGGAGATAATTGATTATGCAATGTATGCCCGTTACAGGGGAAAGATTAAAATGAGCTGATTATGAAAGCAGGTAATAATATAAAAATAACAGGGCACAGTATGCTTAAGGCTGACGAAAAATGGGAGCTGGGTCTTATTGACATGGCCGTAACTGCTGCAAAGGAGGCTATAGAAAACTCTGGAAACATCTTGCCCCAAGTCCTCATTTGCGCAAATGCCCTTGGCGCTGCAATGATGGATCAAAGAAATCTCGCTGTACATGTTGCAGGTCAGCTTGGCCTCCATGATATTGAAACGCTGGATATAAATTGCGGGGAGGCCTCGGGAGGTGCTGCATTAAGACAGGGATCAGCCATAATTAAAGCCGGACTTGCAGAAACCGTGTTGGTAGTAGGCGCCGAGAAAACCAGTGACGCACTGCCTGAACAGCTTGAATCAATAAGAGCGTTTGGGCTTAATGCCTCTCTTGAAGCACACTTTGGATTCAGTCCTTCAATAGGTGCTGCTCTTGGAATGAAGGCATATCTTAAACGTTATAATCTGGAACACTCCATGTTTTATCATCTTGCCAGAACAGCCCATGAACATGCAGTTAACAATCCCTATGCGATTTTTCCATTTAAATTAAATGAGTCTCAATATTTAAAATCTCCCGTTATTTCAACACCTTTAACAGTTATGGATACAGCGCCTCCTTGTGACGGCGCCGCAGCAGTTATGCTGGTTAAAGAAGACTTAAACAGTGAAAATAAAAATAAGGGAATCTATATTCTCTCCTCGTCTTCTATTACCGGGAAACTAGGTATTCCTCTCCCTGTTGAGACACTTGAGCTGCCTGCTGTAAAAAAATCAATTCAGGAATCACTGACTTGTGCCAATCTTAACATTGAAGATATTGCCCTGTTTGAGTTTCACGACTCAAATTCATTTTTCTCCGCACTGTCAATTGAATCTGCAGGGTTGTCTAAAAAAGGCGAAGTGTTAAAAGATGCGGCGGATGGCAAATTTTTAAAAGATGGCAATTATCCTCTATGGTATTCTGGCGGAAACAAGGCAAGGGGTAATACTATAGGGGCAACTGGAATTTATCAGGCAGTTGAAGCCTGTAAGACCCTTATGGAAAACTCGTTTTCTGATGGAAAAAAAAATGCACTCATACAGTCTCTTGGAAGCTTCGGGGCACAGGCAATAACACATATTATAGGTAAATTATAATGCAGATAGCAAAATCATGGAGAAGACAAGGCTCTCATTTGAGAATGGAAGGCGTTATGTGCACAAAGTGTAAAACTCTCGCTTTTCCCGCGGTTATGATATGTACAAATTGCGGAGAAAGTGAACTGGATATGTACCAGTTTAAAGGTACCGGAAGAGTTATTGAATACACAGTGGTTTACGAAGCTCCTGAAAATTTTAATGAACAGGTTCCATATATTGCTGCCCTTGTAAAGCTCGATGAGGGAATAACTGTAACAGCAATGCTTACAGATGTTGAAATTGATGAAGTTTCTGATAATATGCCTGTCAATATGGTAACAAGGCGAATAGCCTCCATTGGAGAAAAAGGTCCGATTGTTTACGCATATAAATTTGCTCCGATAATTTAAGATAAATTAAAAAGAATATAGAAAGATTATAACCAAATGACAAACGATTCATCTGACAGAAAACAGAGTCACCTTTCAATCTGCATTAATGAAGATGTATCATTTAAAAAGAAGAAGACACTTTTTGATGAGATTGAACTTGTTGCGACTGCACTTCCCGGTTTAAGTCTGGTTGACATTGATACTAAAACCACCTTTATCGGAAAAGAGTTAAATGCCCCTTTGATGATAGGAGCCATGACTGGTGGTGCAGGAGGAGAACGAGGAAATATAAATTCTGCTTTTGCAAAGGCTGCCCAGAAGGCCGGTATTGCATTATGTCTTGGAAGCATAAGGCCCGCATTGGAAAACAGTGGGCTGTTAAAAGATTTTACTGTTAGAAATGATGCTCCTGACATTCTTCTGTTTTCAAATATCGGTGCAAATCAGCTAAATGAGTTTGGTGCCAAAAAAATTATTGAAGTCTCAAAAAAAATTGAAGCTGATGGAATTATGGTTCATCTCAACCCTTCAATGGAGCTGATTCAACCGGGTGGTGCTACTGATTTTTCACACATTTTAGAAGAAATTTCAAAACTTCTTGATGCATCTTCGGATTATCCTGTTTTAGTAAAAGAGACAGGTATGGGGCTCTCATATACTGACGGAATGAAATTAAAAAATATTGGCGTCAAATATGTTGAAACCGGAGGAGCAGGAGGAACAAGCTGGGTAGGTGTGGAAACTTTGCGAAGTGAAGGTGTTGACAGGGCAATTGGCAATATGCTCTGGGATTTTGGAATACCAACTGCTGTGTCTACAGCATGGATGGTGGATGCTGGATTAAATGTGATAAGTTCCGGAGGTATCAGAGATTCTGTTGACATTGCAAGGGCAATAAGTCTAGGTGCCAATATGACTGCAATGGCCAGACCTCTTTTAAAAGCATTTGCTTCTGATTTTGAAAACGGTCTTGATAACAAGCTTGAAGAACTCATAACAGGTCTTAAATATGTAATGATGTGTACCGGGTGTAAAACCATCGAGGATTTAAAAGGTGTGTCCACTGTAAGAGGTTCAAAACTGTCCCATTATATTGAAACCGGCTGGACATCTTAATGAAATTCAACGCCTCTGCAAAAGCCTTTGCCAATGTGGCTCTAGTAAAATATTTTGGAAAAAGAGACAGGGTTTTAAACCTTCCAGATGCCTCTAGTCTCTCTTTAACTCTTGAACCTCTGCAGACGGTTACAAAGATTGTTTTTGATGAATCATATAAATCAGATAAGGTTCTTTTTAATGGAGACGTTGTAGAAGGATCTGCCGCGACGCGAATATCCTCATTTCTTGATATTGCCCGAAATCTTAAAGGCATTACTTTAAAAGCCAACGTTGATACTACAAATAGTTTTCCCACTGCTGCGGGGCTTGCATCTTCTGCATCGGGATTTGCAGCACTTGCAAGGGCGGTTGATTATGCACTTGATCTTAAACTTGATGATACAGCTCTCAGTGCCTATGCAAGAAGAGGATCCGGTTCTGCATCAAGATCAGTTTTTGGAGGTTTTGTCAAATGGCAGCGAGGTGAAAAAGATGACGGCAGTGACAGCCATGGAATATGCATAAAAAAACCCTCATGGTGGGATTTGAGAATGATTGTGGGAGTTGCTGACAGTGGACAAAAGAGTATGGGATCAACTGGAGCCATGAACCTTACAAAAGAGACTTCTCCATATTATAAAAGCTGGATTAAAAGTGCACAAAGCCATGTTAATGAGGCTGTCGAGGCAATTGAAAAAAAAGATTTTCAGAAACTTGGAGAGATTACCGAAAACAGTGCCCTGTTAATGCACGGAGCAATTATGGGATCCAATCCAGGGATTATGTTCTTAAAAGGAACAACAATTGATGCCTATCATCTGACAGTTGAAATGAGAAAAAAAGGTCTTGGGGCCTATTTTACATGTGATGCGGGACCACAGCCAAAGATTTTATGCACGGTTGAGGATGCCGTAAAAATCGAAAGAGAACTCTCCATGCTAAAAGGTATAAAAAAAGTTATTAACTGTAAAATTGGTGATGGTGCACAGGTTATAAAACCCTATGGAACATCAATCGAGGACAAATGCAGTACTCTTCAATAAAAATAATAATTGCCATTTTAGTGGCGTCATTTTTTTTCGCATGTTCCCATGGAAATCGAGTTAAGGAGACTTCTAAAACAATGACTGAAATTAAAGTTGAAACTACAGATATGAAATCAGAAACAAATCCTCTGCTTAAGGAATTCAACACTGAATTTTCTCTACCACCATTTAATGAAATTAAAGATGGGGACTATCTTCCTGCTGCAAAAGAGGCTATGAAAGTTCACAATGCAGAAATAAAAGCAATTATTGAAAACAGTGATGAACCTGATTTTAAAAATACAATAGAGAGTTTCGAGTATTCCGGAGCTCTGTTAAACAGGGTAATACTTCTGTTTTTTGCAAAACATTCAGCAAATACTAATAGTGAAATTCAAAAAATTGCACAGGAAATTTCACCTCTTATCTCATCACATTACGACAATATTTCAATGAATAGTGAACTTTTTGAGAAAGTAAAATCTGTTTACAATAAAAAAGATCTGTTTGATTTAAATGGTGAACAGACCCGTTTACTTGAAGAAACCTTTAAAAACTTTAAACGTGGTGGTGCTCTTTTAAATGACAAAGATAAAAAACGTCTAAATGATATAAACATGCAGCTCTCACTGTTGAGCCTTAAATTTGAAGAAAACCTCCTTGGGGAAAACAACAGGTTTGAGCTCAATATTACTGATGAAAAAGATCTTTCCGGGCTTTCTAGCGCTGTTATTGACGGTGCTAAAGATGCGGCTCTTAAAGATGAAAAAGATGGATGGATGTTTACACTTCACAAACCGAGCTTTATTCCTTTTATGCAGTTTGCCGATAATAGAAACCTGCGAGAAAAAATGTTTAACGGCTATTCACAAAGGGGCAACCATAATGATGAATTTGATAATAAAGCAGTGCTTTTGAAAATGGTACGTTTGAGAATTGAGAAAGCTCAACTTCTTGGATACAGAACCCACGCTGATTACGCCCTCGAAGATACAATGGCAAAGAGTGCTGAAAATGTAGATAAACTTCTTCAGAAATTGTGGCTGGTCTCTCTTAAAGGCGCTAAACATGAAGCTGAAGAACTTCAGAAAATAATGGATAAAGATTTAAAATCAAAGGGTCTTCCCGAAGAAAAGCTTATGGCCTTTGACTGGTTTTATTATACAGAAAAACTTAGAAAAAAGAGTTTTGATTTGAGTGACAGTGAACTTCGTCCATATTTTTTACTTGAGAATGTCCAAAAGGGTGCCTTTCTGGTTGCCGGTAAACTTTATGGATTAAAATTTATCCCTCTTAATAATGTTCCAGTATACAGGGATGATATAAAAGTTGTTGAAGTTAGAGACAGCGAAGATAAACATGTTGGAGTTCTCTACCTTGATTATTTTCCACAGGAAGGAAAACAACAGGGTGCATGGATGACAGAGTTCAGGGGCCAGGAAATCAAAAATGAAAATTTTATTCATCCAATTATTGTAAATGTATTTAATTTTACCAGACCTTCTCAAGGTGAGCCTTCACTTTTAAGTCTCGAAGAAGTTGAAACCCTGTTTCATGAGTTTGGACATGCCCTTCACGGACTTTTATCAGATGTACACTATCCTTCTTTAAGTGGAACCAATGTTTCAAGAGATTTTGTTGAGATGCCGTCACAGTTTATGGAAAACTGGGCAGTTGAACCTGAAGTGTTAAAAGAATACGCCTTTCATTATGAAACCAGCGAACCTATTAGTGATGAACTCATTCAAAAAATGGAAAACTCATCTAAATTTAATCAGGGTTTTATAACCGTTGAATATCTGGCTGCGGCTCTTCTCGATATGAAATGGCACACACTTGATAAAGACCCCGGAGATATAGACGTTAACCAGTTTGAAAACAAAGTGTTGGAAAAACTTGGGCTTATTAGAGAGATCATTCCAAGATACAAAAGCACATATTTTGCTCATATTTTCAGTGGGGGATATTCAAGCGGCTACTACAGTTATATCTATAGTGCAGTACTTGACAGTGACGCATTTTTTGCATTTAAAGAACAGCCTGATCTTTTTGACAGTGAAACCGCAAAATCTTTCAAAGAGAATATTCTTACTAAAGGAAACAGTGACAAACCTCTTAATCTTTACATGAATTTCAGAGGTCGCGAACCATCAATTGAACCCCTTCTCATCAAACGTGGTTTTCAAAATGTAAAAGGGGAATAATCTCTTTTTATTGATGACAATCTTCTGCTAATAGAATAATAACCAGTGCTTATTTATTTCATTTTTGTGACAATTTTATCACATGGTGTTGAAATATAATTACAATTTTTATTCCCTGATTAGGAGGAAGATATGTCTAAAACCGTATTAGTGGCAACAGAAAAACCATTTGCTAAAGCAGCAGTTGACGGAATTAAAAATCAGCTTGATAAAGTTGGATATAAACTGGAGCTTTTAGAGAAATATACCGAAAAACAAGAATTTTTAGATGCAGTTAAATCTGTAGATGCTCTCATAATAAGAAGCGATAATGTTACAAAAGAAGTTATCGATGCTGCAGACAACCTTAAGATCGTTGTTAGGGGCGGTGCCGGTTACGATAATGTTGACTGTGCTGCTGCAACTGCAAAAAATGTTGTTGTAATGAACACTCCAGGGCAGAACTCAAATGCAGTTGCAGAGCTTGCTTTTGGAATGATGTTAAATCTGGCAAGACAGAAATATTCCGGAAAAGCGGGTACAGAATTAAAAGGCAAAATAGTTGGAATTCACGCCTATGGAAACGTTGGCAAGGCTGTTGCAAGAATTGCCAAAGGTTTTATGATGACTGTAAAAGCTTTTGACCCCTTTGTATCAAGCGACGTAATGGAAGCTGATGGCGTTGTATCAGTTGCTACAATTGACGAACTCTACAGCAGTTGCGATTATATATCTCTGCATATTCCTGCAAACGAGAGTACAGTTAAATCAATTAACTATGCAGTTTTATCAGAAATGAAAAAAGGAGCAGCGCTTATCAATACAGCTCGTAAAGAGGTAATTGATGAAGCCGGCCTCATAGAAATGTTTGAAAAACGCGAAGACTTCCTCTACGGCTCGGATTTGACTCCTGACTGTAAAGACGAACTCATTAAAAGATTTGAAAACAGAGTATTTATAACAGCCAAAAAAATGGGTGCTCAGACCGCAGAAGCAAACATAAACGCAGGCATCGCTGCTGCCAGACAAATTGTAAACTTTTTCGAAAAAAATGACACAACCTACAAAGTCAACTAGTTGTTAGAGATTTCCTGTTAGTCTTTCAATTATTACCTGTTGAGAAAATGAAGGTGATATGAATTCAAAACTTTCGTAATCGCTGTTTTGCCAGACGCATCTACCCGCAACTACAGTACTTATTGATCCCGGAACAAGGTGCAGTTCCAGATTACAAATTGAAGTGGATGGGAGACTTTCAGCTCTTTTCCTTATTTTGATTCCTGTGGCACTTATATTTTCAGCCAGACATGCCAGGTCATCAATACCTGACTGCCTTGTTACTTTCAGATCCACTTTTAATCTGCGCTCTCTTCTTCTTTCTGAAACTAGATTATTTATATTTTGCATTTTAGCCTCCATCGTCTTTCTATCTTACATTATACCACACCGGATTATTATTGCAAAAAAAGAGCATTTTGCTATTTAATCAAGAATAACGTATGTTTCAAAACATGAAATTAATAAGTTTATACTGCCTGTTGATAATAATATTTATAATGCTGTCACCATTTTCCGTAATTGGATTTGATCATAAAACAAAGTCTGCTGATCTTATAACTCTTGACCCTGGAAAATTTTCTGCCGGTGTTCAGGCAGGGACTGATCGTATTGATCGCAGCTATTATTTTACAGCTTCTCCACTCTTTAGAGCTGGTGTTCATAAAAATGTTGAACTTTTCTACCCCTTGGGAATCTCTCTTGCTCCAGTAAAAAAAGATAACGGTTCAGGGCTGGCTTTTTCTTCGGGTGTAACAGGGCTTCAGTTTACACAAAATTTCATACCGGTTTTCACACCTTCATTTATAATATCTGGAGCTTTGAGAGTATCATCTACTGCCCGTCTGAAATTTTTAACAGATTACCTGTTTATTATTAATATCAGCAATCAGCCCTCTCCCTCATTTGTAAGAGGTGCAGGTGCACTGGCAATTGAAATAGGTCCCTACCTGACGTTCTCTTTTGGAATATCCTATCAGAGTCAGGTAACCAGTGGCTATATTCCCCCAACTGACACTACAGGATTTTACGGTGTTTCAAGAATATCAATAGGCTCTGTCAAAACAGCCCCATACTGGTATGAACCATTATTTAACATTCATGCTGGAGAATATATTGATATTGTCGCCACCTGCAGGTTCGATATTAATAACGATAACAAATCAAATGATCTAATTATGATGGGGGGACTGATTATTAATCCTGGTTTGTAAAAACCCTGTCTCTTCCTGCCTCTTTTGCCCTGTAAAGATTATCATCCGCAATCTTGAAAAGTGCATCAAAATTTTCTCCATCTTTTGGAAAAGTGGCGATTCCTGATGAAAAACTAATATTAAACTCCCTGTTATTATCACTTTTAAACACAATCTTTTTAAGGTCCTTTTTAACTTCTTCAAGAAGTCTTTTAGCCGTCTGTTCATCTTCGTTTGCAAAAATTACAGAAAACTCCTCACCTCCCCAGCGTCCGCGTATATCAACATTTCTAAACCTTGTTAAAAGAAGTTTCCCCATGGCTGCCAAAACATTATCCCCGGCAAGATGTCCATATGTGTCATTTACACTCTTAAACTTATCCAGGTCCAAAATTGAAATACTCACAGGCCTCTCAAACTGCCTGCTTTTTTTAAATAAAAGCTGCAATTGTTCTAAAAATGCCCTCCTGTTTAAAAGTCCCGTGAGAGGATCCTTATCACCTCTTTCCTTAAACAGTCTAATTCTCTCCAGACGTACATTTATTCTGGCAATTAGCTCCTCTTTTACAACCGGTTTCTGAATATAGTCATCTCCCCCTGATTTAAAACACTCAATTCTTGCATTAGCATCAGATTCTCCGGTTAGAAAGAGAACAGGAAGATTTTTCCAGGCAGGAACAGCTCTTACCATTCTGCAAACTTCCCAGCCTGTTATTTTAGGCATCTGAACATCAAGAAGAAGTATATCAGGAGCAACCTCGTCAAGTGTTTCCAAAATCCTTGATGGCTCATCAAGTTCCCTCACAATTGCTTTTTCACCCTCAAGAATACTTCTGATATGTTTTCTAAAAAAATCATCATCATCAACAAGTAATATTGTAGCTGACTCAGCCTGGCTTATAGATGAAAAATCCCTTGCAATAACCTGAATATCATCGTCTGAAACAGGTTTTTTTATAAAGTGATTTGCACCTGCAGAGGCTGCTGAAATGCGATTTTCCATAGTGTCATGTTCAGAAATAAAAGCTATGGGAACAAGTTTTGACGGATCTATTCCCTTTAGAAGATGTGCCAGCTCCACCGGATTTATATTCGAAATCTCAAAATCAATAAGAATGCCGTCAATGTCATATTTTTCAACTATATCTCTCGCCTCATCAGAAGTCTCTGCACAGATTACTGTCACCATACAGTTTGCTGCAGAATTTTTTATATCACTCCTGATATCTTCATCTTCAGAAATGAGAAGTATTGATGCAACAGTTACACCTCCGGTAATTCCCGTTGGCACCAGGGTTGTTCGTTCAGGTGTACTAATGGCTCTGTTTATAAGATAATCAAGTTTTTCCCAGTCAGTAACACTTGCACCTTCCCGTTCAATTTTATTAATAATCAGGTTGATCTCTTTTACAATTCTGCTTATCTCCATAAATCCAAGGGTACCTGATGTGCCTGTGAGAGTGTGCGTATGCCGTCTTAACTCTATAAGCACATCCTCATCTTCAGGATCATCTTTTGCTGTTGCCAGCTCCTCTTTTAATCTTTCAAATTCAGAAGGGAGTTTTTTCTGATACTCCCTTGCAAGTGATATCAATTGATTTTGGGTTTCTTCATCCTCAAAAGGCGGCATAAGTGATGGCACTGCCCGTTTGGGGAAAACTGACATTCTGGGAGGAAGTGAAAAACCTGCAGGAGGAATTGACGATGAACTAAATGGAAGATCCGGAATCAGGGTCATTGAAGGAGCGAGACCAATCAATTCACACAGAGTATCACTGATACTTACAACATCCACCTTTTCGTCAAGAAGCGCGTCAACAACACCTCTATCTTTATACTTGTTGTAAATAGATTTTTTTGAATCCTTTGAAAATAAAACAACAATTTTAGATCCGGAATAGATCTTTTTTATTCTTCTAGCGATATTTATGCCTGCTTTTTGAGACATGGCTACAGGAATAACAGCACCTTCAAAAACACCTGCCTCCACTGCATCCATAGTATCTTCATAATTATAAGTTCTGAGAATAAAATATCCCCGTCCCGTTAAATCTGCATAGATCCGGTCAGATAATTCCCTGTTTTCATGTGCTATTAATACAGGATTCATAATAGATAAGTGTTAAACATATTTAACAAAGGTCAATTAAAAAATCAAAAAATATCTAATAATTTCAAGATGCTCAATTAGGGTCCTCTTTGGATGACTATGTCGATTTTTTACAAAAAACTGAAATTTTAAGAGGGCATGCAGTTCTATCTGTTATATTTTTTTACAAGTTCGCTGTAATCCCTGTCTGAAGCAGGGGCAATATTGCTGATAGTAAGAGAGTTGCAAAGCTTTTTACCTTCAGGAGTTTTGCAAATTGAAGTAAGTGACTTTTTAATTTTTGCTGCATCCTTTACAGAGTCATTTAATACAACAATTACAGGAGGAGGAACAGGTTTAGATGTATAGATTATCTTCAGATCCTTTGCAAAATCCAAAGTATCCATATGTTCTTTAGTAGCGGAATCTATAAGTGCTCCGTCAATGGTTCCTGATGCTACATCTCTTAATGCTTTTAAGGGACGTTTGTTAAATTTATAAATAATTGAATCAGGGGCACCTTTATCAAAAATGACATTTTTAACAAATTTTTCATCATGCACAATTACCCCTGAAACAGTTTTATCTGCAAAATCAGAAATTGAATCAGCACCATCATTTTTTGTAACCAGGTAATATTTTTGCTCTTCCTGGCCAAGAATAAAGAGTTTAGCAACAATTTTCATTGTTTTGTCTGAAGAATTCTTAGCATAAACTGATGGTCCAAGGAGTGCAATTCCCGGCTTTACTTCTGACAGTTTTGCCTCTGCTTTTGTACCGTCTGAAATAAAAGTTCCATGCATTGTTCCACTTTCAAGCTTAAGATCTTTTTCAATATATCTAAGCATTGTCTCAACATATGGCTGAGCCTGCTCTGTTGTTCCAGGAAACCCTGGAAGCAGCATAAGCAGGTCTGTTTTTGCCCCCATAACAGGAATTGATACAAGTAAAAGCATCCATGTAAATATTTTTATCAATCGCTTATTCATAATCCGGTACCTTTTCAACTGATCTATTCACCCCTCATAAGTGAACGTTTTGTAAAAACACTGTTACTAATGCCCTGGTTCACTTTTGCTCCAAAAAATCGAAGCTGAGTTTTAGAACCGGTCTGCATATCAGTATATTCAAAAAATGTAGGTATAGTAATAACTCCAAATGTCTGCCATTCTCCTCTTGTCTGAAGTTTTAAAAGTTTGCCTTTAGCATTATATGATTCAATCTTTTCAACACCTTTATATTTTTTTGATACAGTAACTATCATATGAGAAAACTCAGTCTCTGTCCCTGCTTTGGGAGTCATCTTTAACACCCAGTTCTTCTCATCCTCAGTTTGAATAGATGCCTCCCATCCACTTGAAAGTGAGGCTGTCCCCATCTCTTCTGCTGTTATGTCTGTTCCCATAAAGCCCTGATTTCTCACATGTGAAGCAACCCGCCTAACACGCTTGTAACTTGGCATATAAACATACATCTCCCCTTCTTCAGTTGTTAAAACAGCCATACCTCTTACATCACCAGGGGATTGAAAGATTATTTTTTTCATAACAAGGCCTTTTAAAATAGCCTCAAATTTCATGGTTTTTATCTTTTTGCCGTTTCTCACAACAGATACTTCAGCCGAATAAGTTGTATCCTGAACTTTAGTTAAATTTGCATCAACAAGAGCCAGGATGTCCTTTACTGAGGTCTTTTGGGCAAATATATTGCCTGAAAGTGCAACCAAAGAAACTGTAAGTATTAAAAAAATAGCTGTTTTAATTTTCATTTTGTTCTCCATATTATTTTGTTACTAAAACAAATCATCAATTTGACATTGCCAGGGCAATTTTATTCAAATAGAGAATATATCCTTGCAAGGTTTTTATAAATAAAATAATCTGTTTTTAGGGTACTTGACATATTTTCAGTATTATTAACACCCTTTTCATGAAAATATAAGGTGAATCAATTGAATTCAGATTTAAAATCCATAAAAACTCCTGACCGGTTTCCAAAGGGAATAATATATGGTTCTGCCTTCAAATTGATGGGGACTCCTCTCTCTTTTTGCGGGAGTAAAAAACCTGATCTCTATTTTTGTTCTCACATGGATGAAAAAATTCCACTAAATGCAAAAAGGGTTTTAGGCAACTCTCTTACACTGACGGCTGTTAATTCTAAAAACAAAAATCAGGATATCCTTGCACTTGACTACGAACGCACATTTAGCTTTGGGCGCATGGATTTAAAACTGTTACCAGCAGGATTAAGCCCGGGGTCTTCAATGCTGGAGATAAAATTTAATGATATGACAATTATCTACTGTAATGCCTTACGACTTGCAAATCCCATTGCAGGTGAAAAGGCATCAAAGATTAATTGCGACATACTCCTTCTTGATACTCCGATTACTGAATATCAGCTCCAGGCACCTGTTACAGTAAAAACACAGCTCCTAAAATGGGTTAATGAATCATTAGAACAAAATCAAACATGCTCAATTGTCTGTTCCAATAAAAGCGATGCATTTAATACAGTCTCCGCTCTTTTTTCTTCAGACATTCCAGTGTATGCCCACAAGTCCATATACGAAATGCTTAGAGATACCGGATATTTAGCCCTAAACAGTGCCAGTATTGAAAAACTTAACCCTAAAAAATGGCCTGAAAACGGAGCAATAATTCTTCCATTTAAAGCATGGAACTCAACACCCAAATTTTTAAATAAATCAGGAAGTGCCTGCGCAGTAGGTGAAAAAGAGAATAAAAACAAAATTGATAAACAATTTGTATTTGGAAACAGAGAATCTCTAAAAGTATTAATTGCATTTGCCAGATCCACAGGAACAAAAGCCGTAGCCCTTGGTTCAGCCTACACAACCGAACACGCCACAATGTTTCGAAAAGCAGGGTTTACAGTCTATTATTCAAAAAAACCAGTCCAACTGGCCCTCCCCCTGATTCAATAAACCTCAGAATGTCTTTCTTTTAATAAAAAAGTATAACTCTTTGAGCCCAAAGGGACTGATTTTTATTAAACAGATTGTTTCTGACAAAACCTGCAAAGGACTGTGAAGGGGTAAGTCATGAATTATCCTTAAATATGAATACACAAACTTACACAAACTTAACGGGAGAGGACTGTTGAGAGGACTGTTATTTTGTTTGACAGGTAATGATTGTTGGACTGTTAATTACTCTAAATGACAGCACTGAAGTCGGACGCCGTTTAATGCCGTGTCATCGCCGCCTTTTGACTCTACTCGTGTCTGGATACCACAGACCGCCTGGTTGACAGGACAACTCTCCATAGGTTTCCAGCTGCCCCAGTTTCCCTGGTAAGAGGGATGGGTTAAATTATCGCCGCACTTTGTTTGAAACCCGTTAGCGCTGGTATCATCAAAATCACCGCTTTTGTGGCTTTCGTACTTAAGTTGCGCTTCTTTGATAAAATCTCCTTGAATGCTGCAGCTGCCCGTAAACTCACGCCAGCTTCCCCAGTACCCCGGGTGAGATACTGCAATATTTCCATTTTCGCCCTCTTTGTCCGTGCAAAACAGCGCTACGCCGTTCAGTGCCGTGTCATCCCCGCTCCCTCTGTAGTCTTCCAGGCGAACAGCATAACTGCGCGCATAGGTGCCTGGCAAACATCTGTCCATAGAATGCCAGGTACCAAAGTCTCCTTCAAAAACGGTAACGAGGCTGCCTTCATCATTTCGGGCTGAAGTTCGCATAACATGCTTAGAAACCGCGCTGTCCATGTCAACAGGAGGAACCGCTTCAAGAAAAGAAATTTTACAGGCGGCATCGCCTTCTTCGCAACCGGAGACAAAATGTCGATATTCTTTTATGGTGCCGGGATGATGGGTAAAATCATAGTTGCCAAGCGAAATTTCCAACGCATCGATAGCATAGGGGCCAAACACGGTATTCCAACCCCATGATAATACATCGATACCGATTTCAATGGCCAAAGTTGGAAGGACAGTAATTTCAGTCCGATATTTAGGGGCGTGAACAACCGTTCCCCAAGGCTCTGTTGGACTGTTGCCAAAATGACGAGCGACGGTTACCCTCGGGGACCAGGTATTGGCAGTAATCGAAATAGGCGTGTTCTCTGATAGTACCGCTGTATTATCGATGGGAGAAATAGGCAATGATACTTCCCCGTCTTTAGCGCGAACCTGAATGCCAGGGTTTAGGGAAGCATATCCTTCTACCCCCAATGCTCCAGCTTGCAGCGCCAGGCCGATTGCCCGCCCGCTCAACGAAATATCTGCCAACTTTGCAATGTTATCACCCCCAATAGGCGTTTTAAAATTATTGCTCAAATCAATGGTTTTTCCCAAAGGAGGGGGAGAAAAATTGGGACCGGGAATCGATGCATAAAGACGCGCTTGTGCCGTAAGCACAAAAACAAACTCCTTGCCCCCGTAAATGAGTTCTTCGGGCATTCCCACTCGTCGATAGAAGGCTTCATCGCCATCGATGCCCACACCTTTAAATTGGACGTCGGCTTTGCTGGCACAGTGAATGGCAGCCTGCTGATTGGTTATACCCGAACAGAGCGTAGTGGCAGGATACGCGGTTTCACCATTATTGTCTCGTACATTTGTAATTGTGGAACGGGCATCCAGCTTCATAGGAAATCGGAGTCCAATTCCCATTTTCAAAGAATAAGAAAATTTGGCATAGTAACGGTCCGTAAACCAGGTAGAACCCGCAAAAGTAACTTCATAGCTGTCCTCTATTGTCTTTATCCATGTCGCGCCATCAACAAATTCCATCGGAGTTTCACGGCGGGTATCAAATTCCAGTTTGCCAGCTTGTAATGAAACATCCTGCTGACCTGGAACCATATCATCTGCAACGGTTGCAGAATAAACTTGAGGTTGAGATTCATCGGTTTGGGCAACAAATGGAAGTGATGATTCATGTACAATCATTTTTTCATCATCCGCTGTGTTCAGTAGATAAGCCACCAAATCATCATCATTCATTCTGATGAGTGCATCCCCGTTACCCAGGAGACGTTTTTCAATGGGGGTTTTAAATTTTTCCGGTGTTTTTTTTCCGTTTTTCAGTGCTTCTCTGATCTTGGACAATTCGCCTTTCATCTGATTGGATAATTTTTGAGAGGTGCTTTTTTTCCGAAAACAGATAGACACCTCTTTGTCTTCTCCTTCTGGAATTGCACAGGGATCGTCAGTCTTCATTTTTAAAGTTCTAACCACAGAAAGACGGTCTCCCTTTGCATTGACTTCCTCTTTATATTCAGGAGCCTCTTTGAGATATTTCTTTTCAAATTCGGGACTTAAAAATCGTTTCATTCTGGGAACGATTTTAAAGCTACTGCCCTGTACGTAGTCTCCCACTCTCATATTTACGCCAGGAGACACCTCAACAATACGATTTTTCAATTGCTCGAAATCAGGATTCACCTTCGTGAATCGTAGTTTTTTGGGCGCCCGTGGCGGTGACAAAGATTTAACGGTCGCAGGTTGGGACGTTCGCACCTGTTTTGCGGGGACAGTGGAGGAAGTGCCATTAACACTCTGTGCGTTGGCAGAAAAGGAAAATCCCATTGCGAACAGTGCCAACAAAATAATGTGAAGCGGTTGTGTGTGTGATTGATTCATGTTGAGCCTCCTGATGTAAATGTATCAGATTGAGAAAAATAGATAATGTTCAAATTGTTACCAATTCAGCTTTATATACTCATTTATTCCGCTAATATTCAATTTTTTAAAAAAATATTAAAATTATCCATAAAACTACGGCGAAGCCCCCAACGTATTCATAATAAACTATCTGCACTCTTCACTATATGTAAACGCCCCTTCGTAACTGGAGGGAATAGCCGGTAAAATCCTTTTTATTGCACATCCCTCTTTAGGATTCAGGGTTGTATGCATATATGAGATTAGAAAACCTTCTGAATCATAAAGTTCAATTGTTTCAGATTCGCTGTTTTTGAGTCCGTTTGAACCTATTGATGAGGGAATATAAATTATTTTAATATTATCACTCCCTGACTCACTTCCGGTCTGGGTAATAACAGCGCTCTCATTGCCGTGTAAAATTGTGCCTTCCGGTAAAATATCACCATTATAATCACCATTGTCGTCTATCATGTACCCGCCAAGATCAACATCTGCTGTTCCGTAATTTGTTATTTTTACAAATTCATTTAAAGGTTCATCTCCAACAGGGTCAGCCATAACTTCGGTAATTGAAACCGGAACTCCTGTTGAAGGTGGAAGAGACAAGTCAATGGTTGTGTTGTTTGTGTTTATATCTTCAATTTTTAAGGGAAGAGTAATTCCTGATGCCGCAGCTTCTCCCCAGAGGAGTATCAAATGTTCAAGGGAGTACAACTCCCCCAGTTCTACAAGATTCGCGTTTTCAACTTCAGATTCATATTTAATGTAGCTCTTTTCATCAGTTGCAACTCTTATAAAATTACTCTCTGCTCCTGATATGAGACAGGCTGAACCATTTTGCTCCTCATTTTCACCACATGCAGTTATTACATCTGGAGGTTCAGTGTCTGCAGTATCATAAAAATTATCAACATTTTCCCCTGAGACAAATAAACCTGTATCAGAATACTCATAAGATATAGAAGACTCTTCACTTGTCAAAGATGTCTCAGTATCTATAGTTTCCATCTCATTTTTCAAATCAAGATTCATACAGGCGGTTGTTAACGTTATGCAGGCAAAGATTAAATAGATTACAAATCTGAATTTTAAAATATTGCCTGCAGCCAATTTTTTTGTTGTTTTTATAGTTTTCATATCTCTATATCGGCCAAAAAAAAAATTTTTTGCCATTTTTGAATTTTTTTTTCAAAAAAAGTAAAATAAGCAGAGTTAGGTGAGATTAAAATCTTTGTGTGTTATAAAAATTAGAGTTAAATTATTTTTAGAAAGTCCCTGGTTAAAAATGAACAACATTGAAAATAATATAAGTGTAATAAAAAAGAGAATTGAGGCTGCTGCAAAAAACTCAGGAAGAAATCCGAATGATATAAACCTTGTAGCTGTATCAAAAAGACAACCTGTACAGGCAATAATTGACGCATATAACGCGGGGCAAAGAGACTTTGGCGAAAATTATGCACAGGAATTAAGAGAAAAAGCAACAGAACTAGCCTCATACACTGATATAAACTGGCATTATATTGGCCATCTCCAGACAAATAAAGTTAAATATGTCGCCCCGTATGCACATATGATGGAATGTATCGATTCTACTCATACAGCATCTGAATTTTCAAAGCAGGCCAATAAATTTAATAGAAAAATTGATATTCTTCTGCAGGTAAACATTGGAAATGAATCACAAAAACATGGCTGTTCATCTGAAGATGCAAAAAAAATCATCAGTGAAATATCTGTTTTGGGCGGTATCAGACTAAAAGGACTAATGGCAATTGTTCCCTATTCGGATGATCCTGAAGAGGCTCGAGTATATTTTCACAAGCTAAAACTTCTTCGTGATACTCTTGGGGGAAAAGAGCTGCTTCCACATTTATCAATGGGAATGAGCAATGATTACGAAGTTGCAATACAGGAAGGCTCAACAATCGTAAGAGTTGGAACTGCTATTTTTGGGGAGCGAATATAATTTAACAGAAGAATATTATTTATATCTTGTGTCCATCCCACAATTCAAGTTTGGTCAATAAAACCGTAGTCAGCAGTCTGTCTGCCACCGTAAAGCATTATTATTACAGCCTTTTTCGGCCGGAGACAAACTCCGTCCCTACATTTTTTTATACATTATTTTGAAAACCCCACTTATGGGATGGCAACTATCTAAGAGATCTCTTCGAGAAAATCAATTGCTTCCTGATAATCTTTATTTTCCTGAATAGCTTTTTTCACATAAAGGATAGCACGCTTGTCATCATCCTGTTTATGGGAAATCTTACCTTGAAGAAAAAATGACTCGGCTTTTGAAATTATGCACGGAGTTTTTAAAAGGGAAATCGTTCTAAGAGCTTTCAATGCAGTATCCCACTGTTCAAGCTCCAATCCAAGATAGGCAACCTGGGCAATAATATCACCATCATTACGATCGCTTTGAGATGCCTGTTCCAGCCAGTTAAGCTGTTCAATTTTATCCCCGTCTTTTTCAAAAAGCGTTGCCATTCTCAACTGAAGAGCCGCCATTTGAGGTGATCGTTTTTTCTTGCATGCATCTATTGCCTTTTCAATCAGCTCTCTTGCTCCTTCAAAATTTCTGTTTTCAATCTCAATATCAATAACCAAAATGGCAGAATCAAGATTATCAGGATCAAGAGCAAGTGATTCATTTAAGGCCATAAGTGCAGTATCCGGATCCCCCGCTTTAAGATAGGATTCTCCGGCTTTTCTAAAGAGTTCAGCACGCTCCCCTTCGTCCCTTGCAGCCTGGGCATCATGGGCATGAAAAACAGCAAGCTCCTGATATGCTCCAAGCTCTTCATAAACAGACTTCAACTCAGTCCTCAGGCTGGTCCCATCGATGTTTTCCTTGTAAATATATTCAAGTCCACGCCGTGCAGTCTCAAGATCTCCGATATTTTTACACGCTTCAGTAAGAATTCTTGCAATTAAAAGCTGCTCATCTCCCTCAGTAAGAATAGTAAGCTTTTTACATGCGGCAACAACCATCTGCCAGTCTTCATGTTTTTTAAATATCTCAAGAAGTTCTCTCCATGCATCAACATCTTTATCATTTTTCTCAAGCCAGTCAGACAATATTGATACAATTTTATCAGAGTCATCATTCCCTTTATAAAGGGAAGCCAGTTTGTACACAATAGCTCTTTCACATTCCACATCATTGGCAGTTCTGCAGAACTCCTGCTGATTTATCAAAAGCTGTTCAAGCTCGTCTTCTATCAATTCTTTATTTACAGAAAAAATATCTTCAGCATCAGCAATTGCTCCGTCAAGATCCCCTGTCATTTTATAAATCTTAATCCTGTGTAACAGTAATGATGAACGCTCAGTCTCATTTTCAAAAACTTCCAGAGACTCTGAAATCCTCTCCTGGGCATCAGTAATTTTATCAGCACGTATAAAGGCATCTATCAGATTATTAACAACTGTAAAATCGTCTGGAGTAATCGCACTGATATTTACCAATGACTTAATTTCACCATTAATGTCATTTAATTGAGTTTTGTAAATTTCGGCAACCTGCAAAAGCAGATCTTTTTTATCTTGAGAATCTTCTATAGACAAAGCAACATCATTAAGCACTGTAACAAGTCCTCGAAAATCTTCATTATTCTTAAAATCGTCAATAAGAGCATCTTTAAGTTCCAAATCCTGTGGATTTAGTTCGTATCCTTTTTTAAGAGTTCTCGATACACTCTCACTATCCCCCATTTCCCGATAGGCCTCCGCAATCTTTAACGATAACTTTGAAGCATCTTCACCTGTTTCACTATTTAAAGTTCGCTCCAATATTGAAATTCGCTCGGCGCTATCTTCTTCAGGATCTAAAACTTTAAACAATCCAAGAAGCAGGTCTTTGTCATCACCTGTAACATCAAGAGCTCGCCTGTAAATATTTTCCATTTCAGACTCTTCAACATGTTTAATAAGTTCAACCGCCAGACTTTTTACCTCATCTTTAGATTCTCTTTCAATTGATGACTCAAATCTGTCATTTAGTAATTCAAGAAGATCATCTGTATTTCCTGAACTAATTAAATAGTTGGAAAGTTCCGAAAGTGCTTCACCATGCCCTGGGTCATCCATTAAAATATTTTTTAGAATATCAACTGCATCTTCAGTTCTATCGTTCAAAGTCAAAAGAAGTCTTGCCCATTTTAATCTTAATGAATTTCTGCTGGCAACATCCTCAATAGAATATAAAGACTCCTCAACAAGACATTCAAACCCGTCAATATTTTCCAGTTTGGAATAGATATCACTTAAGGGTTCCCATACAAAATTTGAACCTGGCTGCAATTCAAGAAGACGTTCGTAGACTTTGGATGCAAGTAGAAGATCTCCATTTACCATGGCTATGGTTTCAGCTATTTTCAAGCCAAATTGAAAACAATTTTCATCCCCTGCCATATCAGCGGCATCCATAAACAGTTTAACTGCTCCGGCCATGTCCTGATTCTCAATTTTTCTTTCCCCAAGGCCAAGCATAGCCCACGAAATTGCGTCTACATATTCAGGATATCTTTCAGAAAGAGAGACGATTGTTTCCATAAGAAAATAAGCGTCTTCCATGTGTTCGTTTTCAATGGCAAGCAGTGCACCTTCCTGAACGGCTGCCGGTGTAGCCTGTTCTGTCTTAGCGAGAATCTTAAAATAATCAAGAAGCAGCAAGCTGTCTTTTGAACTTCGTGCGATACGTTCAAAAATTGGTACAATCTTTTCTTTATCTTTAATTTTCGATGATATTTTTCTTAAAATACGCCCGGCTCTCTCAATATTATCTGATTCATTATATGCAGTTTTTAGATTTTCAAGACCTTCATCAAAAGTATCTTCAGAGGCCATATAGATTTCAGACAAAGTAAACATGGCATCCAAATGGGTATCTGCCTCGCTTAAAGACGCACCCATAGATGATAAAAATTCTAAAATCCTGACCTGCTCACTCTGATCACCCATTGCCCCCGCCAAAACAGATCCCGTACGCATCACGTCAACCTCTCTGACGCCTAATGACTCTGCAAGTTTAAATTGTTCTTTTGCAAGTTCGAGATTTTCGCCTTTTTTAATTTTAATTGAAATAGATCTTAATAAAAGCTCACATTTTGTAAGCAGCTCATCGTCACGTCTTGTAATTTTTAATAGCTCATCAATAGTAGATTCATACTGATCAAATCTATCAAGTTCATTTGCAAGACGTTCAACCATATCATGATAAACCGGATTTCCTGAATCTTCTTTAACTGCAGCAAGTCCAGCATCAAAAGCAGCATCAATATTATCCAGATGGGTATTGTAAATGTTTGCAAGTTTCAGATATATTCTTGCTTTTATTACCGGTCTGACTTCCTTCGCGATCTCTTTTTTATATATTTTTTCAAGAAGCTCAAATCGTTCTTTTTCAATCAGCCTTTTCTCAATAACCTGTATAGGTGAATTATCATTTTCAAGTGACTCAAGGGCTGACTGCTGAAGTTCATCAGCCTTTTCCTGCTGCTCTTTTTCTTCTGCAACCCAGCTTAGCTCCAAAAGAATAAGTGAAGGTCCTATTTGTGCAGAACTATCTTTTTCACGTCTGACAGTCATAAGGAGTGCCCTGTATGTCCGCTCTGCCAAATCCAGATCGCCTTTTTCAAAAGCAAGTCTTGCAAGACTTACAGATATATCAATATTGTGACTATCAATTTTTGAAGCAAGTTCAAGATTTTCAAGAGCCTCATCCATATTACCTTTAGCTCTTAATACTCCTGCAAGTTTACCATGTACAGCAGCTCTTACAGGTGTGCGTCTTCTTCCAAACTCTTCAAGTATTTTACCTAAAAGAATTTCGGCCTCATCAAATTCGTCAACAGCAAGATAACTGTCTGCAAGCATTATCTTATAATTAAAATCTTCATCTTCAAATTCATTTACAATCTTTAAAACAGTCAATGCTGAAGCATAATCGTTTAACTGATTAATAAATAAATTGGCAGCCTCTTTTGCATATAGCAGTTTAGTTTTGGGTTCTTTAATATTGATAGCTGATCGCTCAAGGGCTTTAGCAAGTTTAAGCTGTTCACCCAGTTTTTTATACTCTTCAAATAACAATTTTCTTACTTCTGCATTTTTAGGGGCCCCTTCAAAAGCTTCTTCAAGAGTTTTGACAGCCTCTTTTTCCTCACCAATTTTTATTAAAAGTCTGGATAATCTCAATAAAGTCGTTGTAAGTTCCTGAGGCTCAGATATTTTAAGCCTCTTTTTCAGCCATTCTGCAGCAGAATTCAGATCCCCTTTGCTAATAAGAAGTTTTGAAAGTTCATCAATTGCAGAAGGTGCAGGTTTTAATTCCACCAC
>JAFGVO010000087.1 GCA_016937935.1 Deltaproteobacteria bacterium
ATATTAACAAATATATAATCGGTCAGATTGGCTTTTTATTAAGAGTTTTAAATTTCTTAAATGTAGAATTTTTTAGACAAGAGTCCCCGCTGACATCTTTACAATAAACGGACCGAGGAAAAGCAGGAATACTGAAAAGAAAATGAGCATTAAAGGAATGAACATTAAAAGAGATGCTTTTGTTGCAGCAGCTTCTGCAGCCTGACTTCTTTTTAATCTCATAATATTTGACTGAATCTCCAGAATTTCTGAAAGTGGTGAACCCTTTTTTTCTGCGAGGATTACACTTGATACAAATCTTGTTATATCCGCTGCTTCCATTTTTAAGGCAAAATCCTTTAACACCTCATTGCGTGAACTGCCAAGAGACATTCTATTAATCATGTAATTGAATTCGAATTTTAAAGGATTGTCTTTTTTCATTCTTGAAGCAACATTTTCCATGGCACCTAAAAAATCCATGCCGGCTCTTAAACTTAAAGCTATCATTTCTATAGATGGAGGCATTGTTCTTAAGATGGTTTTTATCCTTGAAGCAGCCCCGTCGTTAACTTTAATTATTGGAATTATTAAACCTGTAATAAATCCAAATATAATTCCCGGCATTGAATATCCAAATCCTATATGGGTTAAAAAACCGGAGGAGAGAGATAACACGGCTGCAATGATAAAAGAGATAGAAATTATATCTGATGAATCAAACCCAAAAGGATAATTTGCCCTTTTCAGTTTTATATTAAAATTACTTTTAAATCTTATTGGTATTAACGGGTCAATGTGAAGTGAGATTGCTCTTATAGCAAGATACATGTATTTAAAATTGGGAATTGATTTAATTGCCTCATTATATGAAGCCCCTCTTGATCCTTTAGGAATTGAAACATTTTTAAAATTTGAAAAGGTCAGTATTATAAGAAGCAAGACCTCTGTGCCTGTTAGTAAAGAGATGATAATTTGAAATGTCAGAAAACTCATATATCCACCGCCAGAATTTTTTTAATTATTAAAATAGATGCAATTTCGAGAAAAATACAAATTGCTAAAATGAGCCAGCCCAAGGGGTTGCTCCATAAAGGGAGCATCCATGATGGATCTAATATCTGCATCAAAACAACTAAAAATGGAGGAGTCAGACCGATAATCCATGCCTGTCCTTTTCCTTCAGCGGTCTTATTTTTTACAACTCCTTCCAGTCTTGTCATCTCTCTTAAACCCGCAGCTGTAACAGATAGTATTTTACTTAAGTCTCCCCCTGTTTTTTTTCCTACAATAATTTGTGAAACTGCAGTGGAAAGATCGTTGATTTCGCTCCTTTTTGCAAACCTTATTAGGGCATCTTCAATAGTCTGTCCAAGTTGAACCTCTTTTAAAACCCGTTTAAGTTCTCCAGCCATAGGTTCCCGTTCTCCTGCAGCAACGTCTTTTAAAGCGAATTGAAGATTTGCATTAACGGTTAAAGCATTGGCAAGGCTTGAGAGCATTGAATCAAGTTGTAAATTAAGTAGCCGTTTATAATTTGAATCAATTTTTTTAACACTTAAACCCGGTATTAATAACAGAGGAAATATGAGTAATAATAATAGAGGATTAACAGGAGAAATCAGCAGAAATACCACAATTCCGACTAGTTGAATGGAAGGTATCAGGGATAGAAACGGCATTTTAAAATTAACACTCTGTTTATTCCAGAATGCTTCTTTCTGTTTAAAGAACCATACGACTTTTTTATTGCTAAAAAATGACAGCAGCGCCAAAAAAACAGAAAAGGCAGTTAAAATTGATAGAAAAATTATATAATTATCCATTTTTATCCTTTCTAATTAGTTGTTTAAAATAAAGGCGGGTATACGCCCGGTTGAAATAAAACCATCCTGGCCGCTTTTAAAAATCCTTCTGTCAAAACGAAATATTTCATGAATTTTTACCTGACCGTTCTCATCCATTCCCCCAATTTCACAAATCGATGTTATTTTTCTTGAACCGTCAGAAAACCTGCTCTGCTGAACAATAAAATCCACTGCAGAGGCTATCTGTTCACGAATTGCGATAGATGGAAGATTGAGCCCGGCCATTAGAGAGAGTGTTTCAAGCCTTGCAACGGCCTCTTTAGGTGAGTTTGCATGGGTTGTGGTAAGGGATCCGTCGTGACCGGTATTCATTGCCTGAAGCATATCAAGTGCCTCTCCACCCCGGCATTCACCAACTACAATTCTATCGGGTCTCATTCTCAGGGAGTTTTTAACCAGATCACGAATTGTAATTGCACCTCTGCCTTCTGCATTTCCTGGTTTTGATTCTAATGATACAAGGTGGGGCTGATTTAGCTGAAGCTCAGCAGCATCTTCAATTGTAATTACTCTTTCGTCATGGGAAATTTCAGATGATAAAACATTTAAAAGAGTGGTTTTTCCCGATCCTGTACCTCCGGAAATGACAATATTCTGTTTTGATGCAACTGCTTTTTGTAAAAAGTCACCCATCTCTTTGCTAAGAGTTTTAAATTGAATAAGATTCTCCATTTTAAAAGGTTTTTTTGAAAATTTTCTTATTGTAATTGCAGAACCGTTAAGAGCAATGGGAGGAATAACGGCATTGACTCTCGATCCATCTGAGAGTCTTGCATCAACCATTGGAGAGGATTCATCAACTCTTCTTCCTAAAGGCGCGATAATTCGATCAATAACTGTTTTAACTGAATCTTCACTTGAAAAAATCTTATCACTTTTTTTGATAGTTCCTTTTTTTTCCACATATATCTTATCATAACTTATGACCATTATTTCACTAATAGAAGGATCATTTAAAAGATCCTCAATAGGGCCAAGTCCGATGGCTTCATCTCGCAGCTCTTTTTTAAGAGTAGTTCTTAATTCGTTGTCATTTACACCAAGTGAAAAAAGTATTCTGTCTAAAGCTGTTTCGACTTTTGGAGCAAAGTTATCACTGTTTCCTCCAAGATGATTGAGATCCATCTGTTCAATAAGCTGTAAAAGAGCGTTCTGTCTGATAATTTTAAGATCAGGGGTTAAATCTTTTTCTTTAAAGAGTTTAACAATTATTTTGTAACCTCCTATCGAAAAAGCTGTTCCATAAGCAAGAATTTCAGATTCGGTTCCGTTTATATCAGTTCCGTTTAAAGATAGATCTTCTACTCTGAAACCCTCAGATAAAAAGTGAAGATTTGCATGTCGTCTTGAAACTGTTCTGGAGTCAAGTCTGACATCTGCACCGACGTTTCTTCCAATAAGTACTTTTGAACCTGTTGTAAAATTAAAGGACTCAATGAATCTGGCCCCTTCCCGTATTTCTATATTAATTTTATCTTTGCTGCTAATCATGAAAATAGTTATTAACAAAAAATGTGCCAAAAAAATCAAATAGGTTACTAAATATTAAAAAGTACTTAATATTAACAGTTTACAGGTTTATAAAGTAAAATTCTGTTTTGAAAAATATAAGATAAAAGTGGCACAACCGGCACAAATCGGCACAACTGTGCCACCCTTGAAATAATTAGGATTACTCTTTACTAATTTACCCTTCGTAATATACCATCCCTTAAGAAATTTTATGATTTTTTAAATAATCAAATTACAACGGACAGTTTATGCAGGATGAAAAAATACAGATACTTGTCTCGGACGATGAACCAAATCTTCGAAAGATGCTTAAAGCTCAGCTTGAGAGGTGGGGATATGATGTACACCTTGCAGAAAACGGTTTGAAAGCTGTTGAAATTTTAGAGAATGATCATATTGATCTCGTAATTACCGATCTTCGCATGCCTGAAATGAACGGCATGGAGCTTTTATCTTACATTCAGAAAATTGAGACATCAATGCCGGTTATTATGATCACAGCCCATGGAACAGTTGATACTGCTGTAGAGGCTCTTAAACAGGGTGCTTTTGATTATATTACTAAACCATATGATCGATCTTCATTAAAGGAGACTGTTGAGAAGGCTGCTAAAACTGCACTTTTATCCAGACAGGAATCTGAATTTGAAAATTCCGAGAACGGTCGATTTAAAATTATTGGTAAAAGTGTTTCCATGCAGAGTATCTACGATATGGTTGAAAGGGTTGCCCCCACACCCTCCACTGTATTGATTACCGGTTCGAGCGGAACAGGAAAAGAGTTAATTGCAAGGGCATTATTTGATAATTCGGATAGAAAAGATAAACCATATATTCGGGTGAACTGTGCTGCTATTCCTCCAACATTAATTGAAAGTGAACTTTTTGGTTATGAAAAGGGTGCCTTTACGGGTGCTGAAACATCAAAACCCGGGCGCTTTGAACTGGCTCACGAAGGAACTCTTTTTCTAGATGAAATCGGATCAATTACGATGGAGATGCAGGTTAAACTCTTGAGGGCTATTCAGGAAGAGGAATTTGAAAGGGTTGGAGGAGTTACAACAACTACTGTAAATGTAAGGCTTATTACTGCGACAAATAGCGATTTAAAACAGATGGTTGCAGATGGAACTTTCAGGGAGGATCTCTTTTACAGGTTAAATGTAGTCCATATAAATCTGCCTCCTTTAAAAGACAGAGTTGACGATATTCCACTTTTGGCAAAACATTTTCTTGAAAAGTATAACAAACGTCTTGGTAAATCAATTAAGGGATTTACTAAAGAGGCTACCAAAATACTTTTAAACCACAACTGGCCGGGAAATATAAGAGAGCTGGAAAATATTGTTGAACGGTGTACCCTGTTTTGTGATGAAGATATAATAAATCCATCACACATGCCTGGAGAGATGCTTCAGACAGCTGAAAATATAAATTTAAGTATTTCAGAGGAACAGACCGGGGAGCTTGATATCAAAAATGGAGGACTGAAAGTACAGGTAAAAGCAGCTACACAAAACATTGAAAAACAGCTTATTATGAAAGCACTTGATCAGACTGATAGAAATGTTACGAGAGCTGCCAGAATCCTTAAAATAAGCAGAAAGAGTCTGCAGACAAAAATGAAAGAGTTTTCTCTGCGCGATTAATTTAGATGTTCACAATAGCCGATCTCCATATTCATTCCAGATACTCAATGGCTACCAGTAAAAAGCTGGATTTTATTGAATTATATAAAGGAGCCCTTGAAAAGGGAATCACACTTTTAGGGACTGGTGACTTCACCCACCCGGGTTGGATGGAGGAGATTGAAAATCAGCTTGTTGATGAAAAAAATGGTTTTTTCAGTCTCAAACCCGAGCTTAAAAAAAGTATTGAAAATAGTGTTCCCGGTGCTTTAAACGGTGATGTTAAATTTGTCCTTCAGGTTGAAATAAGTAATATTTATAAACAAGACGACCGGGTCAGAAAAAATCACAATCTCATCTATGCGCCCTCCATAGAGGCGGCTAAAAAAATAAACGAAAAACTCTCCAAAATTGGAAATATCAAGTCAGACGGACGACCTATTTTGGGGCTTAGTGCAAGGGATCTGCTTGAAATAACACTGGAATCAGACCCGTTATCATTTTTGATACCTGCCCATATATGGACACCATGGTTCTCAATGCTTGGATCAAAATCGGGATTTGATTCCCCTGAACACTGTTTTAAAGATCTCTATAAATATATTTTTGCAGTTGAAACGGGACTTTCATCAGACCCTCCAATGAACTGGCTTTTGTCTGCATTAGATCATCTTACTTTAGTTTCTAATTCAGACGCCCATTCCCCGAAAAATCTCGGTAGAGAAGCGACGCTTTTAGATATTGACAACTCATTTGAATCGCTGCTTCACGCTTTAAAGACAAAAGAGGGTTATCTTGGAACAATTGAGTTTTTCCCGGAAGAGGGAAAGTATTTTCTGGATGGACACAGAAACTGCAACATTTGTTTAACACCAAAAGAGACTAAACTTGCTGACGGTATCTGTCCGGTTTGTAAAAAACCCGTAACTCAGGGTGTTTTAAACAGAGTGACAGAGCTTGCAGACAGAGATGAAATTATTCCTGAAAATGTAAAATTTGATTTTAACTCTATAGTTCCAATAAATGAAATAGTTGCACAGACTTTAGGGGTAAAAAGCGGAACAAAAAAGGTTGAATCCATTGTGAATCTTCTACGAAGAAGTGTAGGTTCTGACTTTTTTACAATTTTACATGCCCCGTTGGAAGATATTGAAAAAGTTGCGGGTGCTGTTGCAAAAGAGGCTTTTAAAAGAGTTAGAGAGGGAGATATTGAAGTTTCAGGTGGTTATGATGGTGAATTTGGGACAGTAAAAATTTTTAAAGATGATGAAATCAGCATGATAAAGGGACAGATGGGATTTTGGGCTGTTCCATCTGTTGATAAACCTTTAAAAAAGAGATCGACTGTTGCCAAATTAAAGAGTTCTACACCTAAAGCAATTGAAAATATTGATCTTTTCACTCATTTCAGCCAAAAGAATGAAAGCATTGCTGATCGCCAGAAAATTATTAAAGAGTATATGGAAAACCCTCTGGCCGGTCTTAACAGTTCTCAAAAAATTGTTGCCCAGTCAGTTGAGGGACCTCTTCATGTTAATTCAGGTCCTGGAACAGGCAAAACTAAAACTCTAGTTGCCCGTATTTCAAATCTTATAAAGTGTAGTGACATTTTACCTAAAAATATTCTTGCCATTACGTTTACAAATCAGGCTGCAAAAGAGCTAAAAGAGCGTCTTCAACACAGTGTAAAGAATAATTTTGATCAATTGACTGTAACAACTTTTCATGGATTTGGAAAAATGCTCCTTGAGGAATTTTATAGTGTTGAAAATTTTAAAATAATCGATAATGAGCAGCAAATTGAAATAGCTGAAAAAATTATGGGATTAAACACCCCGGGCAGCACAATTAAAAAAATGTTAAATCATGTAAGCCATATTAAACAATCAACAGCCGGGTGTAACAAGACAAATTCTACAGAAGAGGAGATCGATTTTTTTCTATCATATGAGCAGGCACTAAAAAGCAGCAACTCTTTTGATGTTGATGATCTGGTCCAAAAAGCCTGGAAAATGATAAATGACAACCATGAAATGTCCGATTTTATAAGTAAAAGATATAAGAGTATCAGTGTTGATGAATATCAGGATATAAATGAAGTTCAGAGCGCGCTTATTAAACTTATAGCAAAAGATGGCAGGAATCTTATGGTGATTGGTGATATAGATCAGGCAATATACAGTTTTAGAGGTGCATCCCCCCAGCTGTTTTCCAGTTTTTCATCACTTTACAAAAACGTTAAAAGTGTTGAATTGAATACCAGCTACAGATTAACAGATAAAGTTGCGGAAATTGCATCAAAAATTATAAATAGCCCCCAATCCGATAAAAGTATCAATACTGTCAAACAGGGAATTAAAGTAGAGCTTACCCCTTGTCCTACGTCAAAATCAGAAGCAGAACAGATAGTTATAAGAATAGAGAGATTAATTGGAGGCAGCAGTAATTTTTCAATGGATTCGGGAAGAGTGACAAGAGATGAAGGTGGAGAGTTTACTTTTGGAGAAATTGGAATTTTAACAAGAACAAAAGCCCAGTTTAAAGATATAGTTGAGGCTCTTGAAAGAAGCTCCATTCCATATGAGCAGATTGGAGAAGATGATTATCACGATCCCAGGGGTGAGAGAGTAGCACTAATGACCATGCACGCATCAAAAGGTCGAGAATTTGAAGCAGTTTTTATTACCGGGGTAGAAGATGGAATTATTCCCCTTGAAATTGAAGGAAAACCAGCAAATATAGATGAAGAACGCCGTCTTTTATATGTTGCAGTCACCAGAGCAAAAACAGTATTAATGCTAAGCTATTCAAAAAAAAGAATGCTGTACGGAAAAACACTTTCAGGCAATCTCTCAAACTTGATCTCAAAAATTGATACAAAAGAGTTTACCGAAGGTACAGTCACACTCCCGGCAGCAAAACCAAAACAAAATCAGCTTCCCCTTTTATAACAAATCAAAAATTACTCAATGATATCAATCAACTCATTTAGGGTGGGTAAGTGATAAATTGATTGTTGATATTTCAACTCACTTAGGGTGGATAAGTGATAAAAATGGATTTGCTTAATGATATCAAACTACTCAATTAGGGTGGGTAAGTGATAAATGTTGCCTGCATAAGTGTGGTCTGTTCCGGGAATTGTTCTTAAATGTATGATTAGTCGTTTACAAATGAAATTATTATACATTTTCCATGAAATATTACTGGATAAATTTGGTAGTTTTTTCTATACACCTTTATGAATAAGTGATTTATCTCACTTTTTTTTAATCAGTAATTTTATCACATCCAACATAGGGAGGAGTGATGCCCCACCGCATCGAAATTAAACTTAAAAATGAATTTGTTGACGCAATTGGTCTCCGTGCAAAATCTGAGATTAAAAGTTATTTAAATCTTCAGGCGGATTCCGTTCGCGTTATTGACGTATACACTCTTGATGCTGAACCGGAAGCTGAATTATTACAGCTGTTTGCAGATGAACTTTGCGATCCTGTTATTCAGAAAAACAGTGTTGATAAACCAATGGCTGATGATTTTGACTGGATTGTTGAGGTTGGGTTTAAACCCGGCGTTACAGATAATGTCGGTAGAACCGCAACTGAGTCTGCGGCAATGGTCATGGGATCAGATGTTCTTGGAGACAGTGCTGTTTATACAAGCAGGCAATATCTTATAAAGGGAAATCTCTCTTTTGAGGAGATTGAATCTGTCGCCACTGATCTTCTGTGCAATACGCTGATTAATAGATTTGTTGTCATAAAAAGAGATGACTTTGATTTTGAAAACGGGATGCCTGTTACTGTTCCTAAGGTTACTGTGACAGCAGAGCCCGTTGCTAACGAAATATCCCTTGAACTTTCCGATGAGGAGCTTGTAAATCTCAGTAAAGAGATGACCCTGGCGTTATCACTTGATGAGATGCAGGTAATCAGAGATTACTACAGGCGCCCGGAAGTTAAAGAAGAGAGAGCTGCAAAAGGTCTTTCTGAAAATCCCACAGATATTGAGATTGAAGTTTTTGCCCAGACATGGTCTGAACACTGCAAACACAAGATTTTCAGCTCAAATATTGAATATCATGATGGTGATACAACCGAAAATATAAGTTCTCTTTATAAGACATACATTCAGGGCGCGACTAAAGCGGTTAGAGAAAATATGGGCGATAGTGATTACTGCCTCTCTGTTTTCAAGGATAATGCAGGGGTCTGGAAATTTACAGATGACTGGAATCTTGTGTTTAAAGTTGAGACTCACAACTCCCCGAGCGCTCTTGATCCGTACGGCGGAGCACTTACAGGAATTGTTGGTGTTAACAGGGATCCCCACGGTACCGGTAAAGGGTCAAGACTTTTTTGCAATACAAATGTTTTCTGTCTTGCGGACCCTTATTATAAGGGAGAACTTCCCCCAAGACTTCTCCATCCAAGAAGAGTTATGGAAGGAGTAAGAGAGGGTGTTGAGCACGGCGGAAATAAAAGCGGAATTCCTACGGTTAACGGATCTCTGAGTTTTGATGAACGATTTTTAGGAAAGCCCCTTGTTTTTGCAGGTACCGGTGGAATAATGCCTGCATTAATTAATGGTGAGCCATCTCAAAATAAGCAGGCCTTTCCTGGTGACAGAATTATTATGGTGGGTGGTCGTATAGGAAAAGACGGTATCCACGGTGCAACTTTTTCTTCGGAAGAGCTTCACGAAGGATCACCTGCAACTGCTGTTCAGATTGGTGACCCTATAACTCAGAAGCGTATGACAGATTTTCTCCTCCGTGCCAGAGATGAAGGTCTAATGACCTGTCTCACTGATAATGGTGCCGGAGGTCTCTCTTCCTCTGTTGGGGAAATGGCTGAAGATACTGGTGGTGCAATAGTTGAACTGGCACACGCACCACTTAAATACCAGGGGCTTCAACCATGGGAAATTTTTATTTCAGAAGCACAGGAGAGAATGACCGCTGCGGTTTCCCCTGAAAAACTTGACCGTTTTATAAGTCTTGCAAATGAGATGGGTGTTGAGGCTACAGATCTTGGTGAATATACAGAAGGTCCAAATCTTGAGCTAAGATATAATGATAAAATTGTGGGTATGTTTAATATGGAATTTCTCCATAAAGGGCTTCCTCAAATGAATCTTACAGCTGTCTGGGAAGCCAAAGATGAGAGCAATCCCAATGTTGAAAGCTCGGCCTTAAACGGGTTGAACCTTAATGACAGACTTGAGAAGATTCTTGGACGCCTTGATATATGTTCTAAAGAGTACTGGGTTCGTCAGTATGACCATGAGGTACAGGGCGGTTCAGTTGTAAAACCTCTGACCGGTGAAAATAACGATGGTCCATCTGATGCATCTATTGTGAGACCGGTACTTGATCTTATGAAGGGTGTTGTGGTTGGTCACGGACTCTGCCCAAGATATTCGGATATTGATACCTATCACATGTCAGAGTGCGCACTTGATGAGGCTGTAAGAAACCTTGTTTGTGTGGGTGCGGATCCTGACAAAATGGCGGCTCTTGATAATTTCTGCTGGTGTGATCCTGTTGAGAGTCCTTCAAACCCTGATGGCCAGTACAAGCTTGCTCAGCTTGTCCGTTCAACCAAAGCGTTAAAAGACAGATGTATTGATTATAAAATACCTCTGGTTTCCGGTAAAGACAGTATGAAAAATGACTACTCTATCGGAGATACAAAGATTTCGATTCCCCCCACACTTCTTGTTACTGCAGTAGGAGAGATTGAAGACTCAAACCTTGCGGTTACTATGGATGCAAAAAAAGCCGGTGATATTGTATACCTTTTGGGTAAAACTTATAATCACATGGGTAAAACCCACTATTTTGATATGATGGGACTTGAGGGAGGGGCTGTTCCCAAACTTGATAATCCTAAAAAAACCATTGAATCATACAGGTGGCTCCATAAAGCAATGAAAAGTGCACTTGTTGCCTCCTGTCACGACCTCTCTGATGGCGGACTTGGAGTTGCAGCAGCAGAGACCGCTTTTTCAGGAGGCCTTGGAATGAAACTGAATCTTTCAGAAGTTAATTGTGAAGATATGGACAGAGATGATTTTATTCTTTTCTCGGAATCTCCGGGAAGATTTTTAATTACTGTTTCTCCTTCAAAGAAAACTCCTTTTGAAATTATTATGGGCGACATTGTAAAAGAGATTGGCGTTGTTACAGAAGAAAAAACTGTGGAAGTTACAGGTCTTGGGGGTGAGAGCGTAATTAGTTGTGATACTGCAGCATTAAAACATGCGTGGCAGAAAACATTGAGCTTTAAGGAGGAATCCTGATGTCTGATACTGTACGTGTTCTTGTTCTTGCCGGAAACGGTATAAACTGTGAGAATGAAACTGCTCACGCCTGCAAGCTTGCGGGTGCTGATCAGGTTGATATTGTTTACATATGGGACCTTGCCGCAGGTAAAGCAACTCTCGACGGCTACCACATTGTACTCTTTCCAGGGGGATTTCTGGACGGAGACGATCTTGGTTCTGCAAAAGCCTCCACAATAAGACTTCGTCATACTGAAGTTGATAATAAATCCCTTGTTTCTCAGATTAGAGATCATGTGGATGGGGGCGGTCTTGTAATGGGAATATGCAACGGGTTTCAGCTGATGATAAAACTCGGTCTGCTTCCATCCCTTGACGGGATTCACGATCCCCAGGCGACACTTACCTGGAATGATTCGGGGCGTTTTGAAGACAGATGGGTTACTCTTAAGGTTGATCCGGATTCTCCTTCAATTTTCACAAAAGGAATTGATACTCTGGAGCTTCCTGTTCGCCACGGTGAGGGAAAAATTGTTGCTCCGGTTGAAACCATGGAGACAATAAATGAACGTCATCTTGCTCCTATGGCGTATATTAATCCTGAAACAGGTGAACCCACAACCGAGTATCCGTACAATCCAAACGGTACATATCTCGGAATGGCAGCATTGACTGATCCATCAGGGCGTCTTTTTGGAATGATGCCCCACCCTGAAGCCTTTGTTCACAGAACAAATCATCCCCAGTGGACCAGAAAAGAGCTTCCTGAAGAGGGTGCCGGACTCATTTTATTTAAGAATGCCATCAATTATATAAAAGATAATTTTTAAGTTTTAATAGAATACTCTACTGCTGCTGCAGTTGACATTGCTCAAAAAGTTGTTAATTGATTTACTAAGATTGTTATGGAAAAACGAGACTACTACGAAATACTTGGTATTGACAGAAATGCTGATTCCAAAGAGATAAAGCAGGCTTATCGAAAACTTGCACTGAAGCTTCATCCCGATAAAAATCCAGGTGACAAGGAGGCTGAAGAGCAGTTTAAAGAGGCCTCTGAAGCCTATGGAATCCTTTCTGACAACCAAAAAAGACAGCTTTATGACAATTACGGTCATGCCGGACTCTCTGGACAACGGGGGTTTTCCGGAATGGATGATATTTTTTCTCATTTTGGGGATATATTTTCAGATTTTTTCGGAGGAGATATTTTTGGAGGCGGCAGACACTCCCGTCCCCCTAGACCGCCACGGGGTGATGATTTGAGAATCAATGCCTCTATTACACTTAAAGAGGCATATACAGGGACAAAAAAGGCTCTCGAACTTGTTCATCACCAACTCTGTTCTCTTTGCGAAGGATCGGGATCAAAGCCCGGAACAGATCCCCAGTCCTGTGGCACATGTCAGGGTCATGGGCAGGTTGTACAACGAACCGGCTTTATGACTATGGTCGTTCCCTGTCCGGATTGCGGGGGTAAAGGTTCTGTAATTGTATCACCCTGTAAAAAGTGCAAGGGTTCCGGAAGAGAGCCAGTAACCCGTAAAGTGTCAGCCACTGTGCCTGCAGGTGTTGATACGGGAATGAGGCTTCGTCTTGCAGGTGAGGGTGAGAAACCTAAAGTTGGAGAGCCTGGAGATTTATATGTTTTTATTACAGTTGAAGATGATGATAAACTTGTAAGAGATCACAGCGATCTCTATTATGAGCTTGAAATTCCTTTTACAGAGGCAATAACCGGTAAAAAAGCAACCATAAATCTTTTTGACGAAAATATTGAATTTGAGATTCAAAAAGGAACCCAGCCCTCGGATATTATAACTCTTAAAAATATGGGTATGCCCGTTGTGGGAAAAAATATCAGAGGGGATCTTCATATAGATATAAAAGTACTTCTTCCAACTGACTTGTCAGCGGAGGCGGAAAAAGCTGTTAATAAACTTCACAAGCTTCTTTATTCTAAAGATAAAAAATAGATTATATTATATTTTTTATGAGCAATCTTCAAAAAGAGAAGTCATTACAGTCAGGTAGGGAATGGAGTTTCTTTTACTTAAAGTTTAAAGTCAGTTTTTTCTTTCTGTTTGTACTCACTCCACAGCTGCCTGGTTGTCAGGACAAATACCCTGTCATGACCTGTGATGCAAATAGTGGAGTTTCTTTTGACCAGACAGATGTTCCGGTGATTGGCCCAACTGATTCCAAAGTGGATCTGACAGTTTTCGGTGATTTTCAATGTCCATACACACACCTTTTCTGGCAGGATCTCGAAGAATATCTGCAATCCATCAAGGACACCCCTGAAGAAGGGAAACTATCGGTTCATTTTCGTCATTTCCCCCTGCCAGGAATTCATAACCGGGCACTGGAGGCTTCAACAGCCGGTGCGGCCGCGTATCTTCAGGGCAACAGCTACTTTTGGGAAATGGTTCCACTGCTGATGACCACCGGATCTAAACTGACTGATGATTATCTTACATATTACGCCTATTTTGCAGGCCTGGATGAAGATCAATTTGCCACCGATTATTCCGGCGAAGAAGCCGCAGCGCTGGTGGCCCGTGACCGTAATCTGGGACAATCTCTGAATATTCAGGGAACTCCCGCCGTATACCTCTGCGGTCAGAAGATCAGCGTTTCAAACGATGAAATCATTGATAACCTGGATTATCTTCTGGACAAAAACTGATCTGAATATTGTTTACTCATTAAAAAAAATTTTAACCCGGGTGCGGGCTGTTGTGCGGGCTGTTCGTGCGGGCTGTTGGGCTGTTTTACATAATTTTTTAAATTATAGGGAGATTATTCGGTTATTCGAGGTTAGACCGTCTGTATTCATCTTTTCGTTGTTAAAATTCATTTTGCCAGTTCCAAAGTTCAGCGTTATGCTTATCAGGCTATAAACCCATACTTCCTGATCAAAAGCTGACATTAAAAAGATTTATTTTAGCAATTATAAACATGAAATGTTGTATAAAATAATTAAAGTATTTGTTTGTTATTATTAACATAAAGTACTTTTTAATTTTCTTCCAGGAGTTATCAAAATGTTGAAATTAATTGTTACACTTTTTCTCATGTTTTTTCCTTTGGCCTGTGCTGAGGGAACTGTTAATATTGATGATGCTTTGTCATCATCAGACGCTGATACTGACACTGACACTGACACTGACACTGACACCGACACCGACACTGACACTGACACCGACACTGATACTGATACTGATTCCGACACTGATTCCGATACAGGCAGTGATTCCGATACAGGCAGTGATTCCGACACTACGGTGTTATGCGCTGCACCTAAAAAAATGTGTGGAGATTCATGCATTGACATTACCACAGATGTAGCAAACTGCGGAGATTGCGATGTGGTCTGCGAAGACCCCACACCTTTTTGCACTACAGAAGGGTGCTCGGAATGCGAAAATGCCGGTGAAATGGACTGTGGTTCCGGTTGTGTTGATGTTCTCACCAATAATGATTTTTGCGGAACCTGTGATATTCAATGTACAGGGGAAGATTCATGTATAAAAGGCGTCTGTTCATCACACTGTCTAAACGGCTGGCAGGATGATCCAACTGCGTCCGCAGCGTGTAACAACACATTACAAAGCGATCAGGTTTATTGCATTGAGATACTTGACTGCCTGCTCTTAAATGATTGTGAATCAGTTGCAGCATGCACTGATCAAAACGAAGGTCTATGCAACGGAGCATGGGGAGGTGGATGGACAACACCTACAAATGCAGCATGGGACGCAATGTGTAATTAACAACAATTGTCATAGCTCAATTTTAAAAAATCTAAAAAATGTTTTAAACCTCCAGATCAATTAATATATTTATGCTTCTATAAAAGAAACTTCTTACAAACTTATTTCTCATAGTTGACATCGTGTCATTTTAACACTATGATTGTTTTAGATAAACAGAATTTTAAAAGGAGATCCCTCAAATGACATTTACCTATCAGTACGCAAGACCTGCTCTGGCTGTAGATTGCGTGGTCTTTGGACTTGATGAAACCGATCTGAAAGTGCTCCTTATACAGAGAGGTCTGAAACCTTTTGCAGGGACATGGGCACTTCCTGGAGGTTTTGTGGCCATGAATGAAACGGTCGAAACAGCAGCGCAACGGGAACTGGAAGAAGAGACCGGCCTGAAAAAATTATTTCTCGAGCAACTCTATACTTTTAGCGCAGTTAATAGAGATCCAAGGGAGCGTGTAGTATCTGTTGCTTTCTTTGCCCTGGTTAATATTGACGACCATAAGGTAAAAGCTGCTACTGACGCCAGCAACGCGGCGTGGTTCTCTGTGGCAGACACACCCTCCCTTGCTTTTGACCACGACAAAATTCTTGGAGTTGCACTTGAACGTTTAAAGGGCAAAGTACGTTATCAGCCCATCGGCTTCGAGTTGCTGCCCACTCTGTTCACATTAAGTCAACTTCAATTTCTGTACGAAACTATTCTTGAAATCAAAATGGATAAACGAAACTTTCGCAGAAAAATACTTAGCATGAATTTAATTGAGGAGACGGATCAAATCGAGCAGGATGTGGCACACAGGGCAGCCCGTCTCTACCGTTTCAATAAAAAACGATATAACACTCTTTTAAAAAAAGGTTTCAACTTTGAGGTGTAGGTTTGAAAACTATCTTTAATAAAATTCTATAACTCCAGTCGAAAGGAATTTTCCATGATTCGAAGCATTCTGGATAACGATCTTTATAAGTTTACTATGCAGCAGGCCGTACATGTACTGTATCCGAGGGCTATGGCAAAGTATGTGTTCATCAACAGGGCAGGTACCATATTCCCCGATGGATTTGCAAATCGCCTGTCAGCTGAAATTAAAAAAATGGAGTCACTTCGACTTACAGATGAAGAGCTCTCATATCTTAAAGATAGATGTTACTTTCTTACTCCGGTCTATCTGGACTTTCTAAGGCACTACCGTTATGACTCCGGTGAAGTAAAAGTAGCAGTTGAAAACGGGTCACTTTCTATTGGCGTTGAAGGTCCCTGGTTCCGTACTATTTTATGGGAAGTACCACTCATGGCTATGGTTAGTGAACTGTACTTTGAAATGACTAAACCTTCTATAGAATCAAAGGAACAACAGATTATAAACAATATTGCAAAGACTACCAGTCTGCGCAATGCAAATGTTAAGTTTGCAGATTTTGGAACCCGCCGAAGATTTTCTGCTTTAACCCAGGAAAATCTTCTCAGAGATATATTATCGGTAAAGGGAAATACTCTTACAGGAACAAGCAACGTTTATTTCGCAATGAAATTTAATATTAAACCAATTGGAACCCACGCCCATGAATGGTTTATGTTTCACGCAGCCCAAAATGGATATCGACTGGCAAACAAAACGGCTCTCGATAACTGGATTAACGTTTACAAAGGAAATCTAGGCATTGCACTAACTGATACTTATACAACAGATACTTTTCTGCAGGCGTTTAATTCAGTAAATGCAAGGCTGTTTGACGGAGTTAGACATGATTCAGGTGATCCAGTTTCCTTTACGGATAAAATGGTGAATCACTATCGTGAACTAAGAATTGACCCAATGACTAAAACCATTGTTTTTTCTGATGGTCTGAATGTGAGCGAAGCAATTAGAATCCGCCAATACTGTGAAGGTAAAATTAATTCTTCGTTTGGAATCGGAACCACCTTAACAAACGATATAGGGCCGAAAGCTTTGAACATGGTTATTAAACTTTCAGAATGTTGTTCCCATGTAAATTCACCATGGATTCCAGTGGTTAAACTTTCAGATGTTGAAGGCAAACACACAGGAACAAAAGATGAACTTGACCTGTGCATCCGCACCACAAAAAGGAGCTCTATATGAAAGCACTAATCATAGTTGACCTGCAAAATGACTTCTGCCCTGGTGGAACGCTGGCGGTCAGGGACGCTGATAAAATTGTACCAGGTATAAATAAGGTGGCTTCCAGGGTTGATCTTGTTGTAACAACACAAGACTGGCACCCGCAAGATCATGGATCTTTTGCTTCAAACAATCCCGGAACCAATCCATATGATATTGGAAAACTGTCAGGACGGGATCAGGTAATGTGGCCTGATCACTGTGATCAGAATACAGAAGGTTCAAATTTTCACCCGGGATTAAAAGTGAAAGCTGAAAATTTTGTTAAAGGTGCCAATAAAGATGCAGATTCCTACTCCGGTTTTTTTGATGATGATGGTACGGGCACAGGTTTAGACGAATATCTGAAAAGTAAAGGTGTTACTAAGGTTTTTATATGCGGTCTGGCCACAGATTATTGCGTAAAATTTACAGCACTGGACTCACTGAAACAGGGATATGATACTGTTGTTTTAAAAGACCTTTGTCGAGGTGTTAATATCTCTCCTGATGATGAACATAAATCTATCGTTGAATTAGAACATGCCGGAGCAACAATTTTAAATTCTTCTGAGGTCTGACAAAATGGCATCAAAAGACCCTAAATATATAAAACAGGAACGTGGTACCTTGACAGCATACTCCCGCTACCTTGACGGCATGGATGCATCAATGAAACAGAAGATTGCTCTTGCAGCCGCTCATTTGCTTTGTAGCGGAAAGGTTGCCGATATGGGCATGGGCTCGGGCACTGGAAGTGAAGCCCTTGCGGCACTTTATCCTAATTTGACTGTTACAGGTGTCGATATTAACGAGGCTATGGTTCACCTTGCCCAGAAGAGATACCAGCGCCCAAATCTAACTTTTATACATGGAGACATTGCAAATCCGGTTTTTCCCCCGGAATCTTTAAATGCAATAGTAAATTCATCTGTTTTTCATCACGTCACATCTTTCAATAATTACAATTATAATGAGATTCCAAAAGCTGTAGCATGCCAGTGCACTCAACTTAAAGAAAACGGTATAATTCTTATCAGGGATTTTATAGCCCCTGAAGATAAGCAAGTCTTTCTTGATGTGTTGTCAACGGACGGAGACAACAGTTTCGATCCGGATAAATGTTCCACAGCAAATCTTTTTCGACGCTTCTCAGGAGAATTTAAATCTTTATCTCCAAAACCCGGCTTTAAGCTTCTACAGGCTGTGGATAATTCAAAATTCCCTATCAGACGCGGCTTTGACCGATTTCAGTGTTCTTTACGAATTGCAACTGAGTTTCTTCTTCGCAAGGATTACAGAAATGATTGGGATATTGAAGTGAAAGAGGAATACACTTACTTCACAAAGCGCCAATTTGAGGATCTTTTTCATACTCTGGGATTACGTGTTCTTGCCTCCACACCAATAAATAATCCGTGGATCGTTAAGAACCGATTTGAAGGACAGGCCTATATTTGGAACACCAATGGTGAACCTCTCCCTTTTCCTCCAACGAACTACATTATCGCAGGCGAAAAAATTAACAAAAATGATGGTGTCATGTTCAAAAAAAATAAGGATACCGCCCCTGTTGGCTTTTTGGAAATGTCACAGTTTCGCCATAAAGAAACCGGTCAGATTCTGGATTTAATTCGCAGGCCAAATCGAACAATCGACATCATCCCCTGGTTTAACGCCAACAGCGATCTGTTCATACTGGTACGTAAAGGGTATCCAAGACCTGTTCTTCAGGCATGGGACGATGCTGGTAATTCTATCAGCAAAAGTTCCCCGGTAGGATATGTAATTGAACCACTAAATATGATCCAGACAGACCAGCCTCTTGGTTCATCTGTTGAAAAAGCGCTTAATGAAAAAGCATCAATCCCCTCCATCAATATTATCGGATTCGAAAAAGGTAGCACATATTATCCATCACCTGGAGGTATTCTTGAAGAAGTCTGTTCTGCTTTTGTAAATATTGTTCCCACTTATACAAGCACTCCACTTAAGGATCTTTCCGGTTACAGCACTTCACAACAGAACATTTGAATACGTTGTTCCTTCAAAACTTAGTACCAATACAATTAGTACCGCACTTATTAGAAAATGGTCAGGAGACTATTACCTGGGTTTATTTGATGAAGACCTTCCTGCCGCTCAGAGTTTTACAGGAAACAGCAATTTATGGGTAACACCTGCATGGCGCCTTCCAGTTGAAACTGACACTATGTTCAAGGCTCTCCCCTGGATCAAAAACCGACTATTAATGAACCATGGGCTTAAAACCGGAAAGTGTTGGGAGCTGGGTGGAAATTACTATCCTTCATCTGGTTCAACTCCTGAAAAGGTAACTCCTCTCTGTTTTGAGGTTCTAAAAGAAAATAGCTCAAATACGCCGGTAACCTGGATACGTCTCATGGATCTCCTAAACAGCATAACCGAATTTCAGGACGGACATTTACGGATTGTCACATTCCGCATTTCACATGCTCTTGGCCTTCTCACAACAATAAAATCATAAAAAATATTTACACACTTGACAATGTGTAAAACTGAAACCAAGCTTAGTGTAACAGTAACACTAACAATAAATGTTCGGTTAACTTTTTAAAGGAGGCAGCTATGCTTGGATTCAAACTTGTCAAGGCCGACCCAAATATGTACTTCATGCAGTACAGAGCAGGAAAAGTGATAAAAAGTGGAACAGGTCTCTCATTTGTCTACTTTGCACCCACTTCATCAATAGTAGCAATTCCACTTAGTAGTGAAAATATTCCTTTCATTTTTAATGAAGTGACCGCCGACTTTCAGGAGGTAACTGTTCAGGGACAGGTAACGTATCGAATTGCAAACCCGAATCTGATTGCAAAAATGATTAACTTTACTTTGGCATCTAATAATCGGGATTATGTATGCAACGACTCAAAGACCCTTCACTTAAGAGTATTAAATCAGGTGCAGATGATAATGCGTTCCCAGCTACAGATAAAAAAAATTCGGTCAGCTTTGACAGAATCGGACATATTAGCCGGCACCATCAAAGATAAACTCGACGATAGCGAAGTGCTGAGACAATTCGGTATTGAGGTATTATCTGTTTCTGTCCTTTCGGTGAAACCAAAGCCTGAAACTTCACGGGCATTGGAAGCTGAAGTGCGTGAGCGAATTCTACTTGAAGCAGATGAAGCTGTTTACCAGAGACGAAATGCTGCTGTCGAACAGGAACGGACAATTAAGGAAAACGAGTTGAACACCGAAATTGCAGTGGAGAATAAAAAGAGACAGATCAGGGAAACTAAAATCGATGCTGATTTTGCTATTCAGGAAAAAAGACAGATTATGGAACAAAAGGAGATGAATGGAAATGTACTTCTGGAGGAAAAACGTAAAGATCTGGTAAAAATCGCAGCTGAAAATAAAAAAGAAGAGGCTGATGCACATGCTTACGGAATGACTGCAGCTATGGAAGCATTTAAAAATGTGGAATCCAAAACAATTCAGGCATTGGCAAGTGTTGGAATGGATCCAGGGCAGCTAATTGCCATAGCGTTTCAGAATATAGGAGAAAATGCCGACAAAATCGGAAACCTGAATATCGCTCCGGAGCTATTACAGGAGTTAATGTCGAGTCAACAAAATAAGAGATAAAAATTTCACAATAACTAATATGGGATAGGTATCATGAAGCGTCTGACTGAAAACAAAATTGTGCTGGTTGTAAGACGATCCAGGCTGGACGACTTGATAATTCGCCACAATACCTTTGAACAGGCTCATTTCTGTGTCAGCCAGACAGGCGCTGACTTTTCAGACTATGAGCTTGAAGACAAAATCTACAAGAGGGCTATACGGACAACGGAACAAATCCTTCACTCCCTTGGTCGGGTACAGATTCTGAACAGAGATTTTCTGCCAAATTTTATCTTCGGTGAAGAAGATACTGTAATTGTTCTTGGTCAGGATGGTCTTGTGGCAAATACGATGAAGTATTTGAACAGACAACCTGTAATAGGTGTTAATCCTGATCCGGAAAGATATGATGGAATACTTCTTCCATTTCGAGTGAAAAATCTGACTGAAGTAATAAAAGCCCATTTTGCAAAAAAAATGCAGATGCAAAACGTAACCATGGCAGAAGTGTTATTATCGGATGGACAAAAACTTTACGCCGTGAATGATTTTTTTATCGGCGCCAAATCTCATGTGTCTGCAAGGTATGAAATATCTCACTGTGGAAAAAAAGAATTTCAATCATCAAGTGGTATTATTATATCCACTGGATTAGGCTCAACAGGCTGGCTAAAAAGTGTATTTGCAGGGGCGGGGGGAATTCTGCAATCGTTAACGGGAGAAAATCCTTTTCCCCTGAATTTTGAACATATGACTCCAGATTCCAGGTTTCTTTTTTATTCAGTGCGGGAACCTTTCCCTGGCAATAAAAGCGGAACATCTATTGTATTTGGAAAAGTCGACAAAAAAAATAAGCTGATGATAACCTCAGGCATGTCAGAAAATGGAGTAATATTCAGCGATGGAATAGAAGAAGATTTTCTGACTTTCAATTCAGGAACAATTGCAACAATAAGTGTATCCCAAAAAGCAGGTAATCTGGTAAAAGCTTAAAAATATTAGATTATTCCCATTATATCCCTCCCTTCTATAAAAAAATCCAACCTGGGAGAAGTCTAAGGAAATTACATTGCAATTTTGGGGTCGTTTTTAATTTTAAGAAGTATTGATCGTGCTTCGGCAGCTATAAAAAATGATCCTGTTACCAGGACTGTTTTACAAGGCGTATTTTTAATTGTGCTTTTGGATTTAATACTTTCAATTGCACTGTTTACGCTGTCATAAAATTTAAGATTATTTTCAGCAGCAATCTTTTCCCCATCAAAAGTGCGGGGAACATCAGGATTGACAATTGAAATATTATGAGAGCATTTTTTTAAAAGAGAAAGCATTTCATGGAAGGGTTTATTTTTTAATGCTCCAAAAATAATTTCATCAGGGACGATCTTTTCATCCTTGAGAGTTTTAACCAGGGCACTAATGGCTTCAATATTATGGGCTCCATCTATTATCCAGACAGGGAGAGAAAAAAGTTTTTCGAATCTTCCTTCGAGTTTGGTTTTTAGAAGAGCCTTTTGATAAATTTTTTCAGCTGAACTTTTAGAAAAATTATGGGGGTAGTTTAAAAAAATCTCTTTTGCAAGTGTTGCGTTTTCTCTTTGATGAATTCCGGGCCAGGGAATTGTAAGACTTTTATCAATTTCAAAATCTCTGCCGAGAATAAAAAGAGGTGCCTTTACATTATATGCGTTGGATTTAATTACATCAGCGGCATCTTCTTCAAGCCTGCCGCAATAAAGTGGAACACCTTTTTTTGCTATACCGGCTTTTTCAAAAGCAATTTTACTTATTGTGTCACCAAGAAAATCTGTATGATCAAGACCAATAGAAGTTATTGCTGTAATACTAGGAGTAACGACTGAAGTAGCATCAAGACGTCCCCCGAGCCCCGCCTCTAAAACAATTATCTTAACCTTATTATCACAAAAGTATTTTAGAGCCATTGTAGTAACAGCTTCAAAAAATGTCAGTTGCAATTCATTCTTTTCCAATGTGTCCAGGGTCTCATTTATGAGTCTGGTGCACATGTTTTTTTCAATCTCTTTGCCATCAATTTTAATTCTTTGAGTAAATCGATTTAAATGAGGAGATGTAAAAAGAGCTGTTGAATAACCAGATTCAATAAAGGACTGTTCAAGAATGTGAGATACAGTGCCTTTTCCATTGGTCCCGGCAATCTGGATTATGTAAATATTGTCAGTATTGGGATTTAATAGGCCGACAGCTTTTTTAATATTATCAAGACCTGGTTTAATACCGAGTTTTGCAAGGTCGTAAAGACGTTCAAGTGCAGTTTTATATTTATCCATTTAAAATGAATCAGCGATATTGCTCTTTTAATCTTAAAAAATTAAGAAATTCGTCAATATCCTCAACATTGGCAATTACCCAGTCTCCACCATCCTGAACAAGAAACCCGGCACCACTAAGTTTGAGCATTATATTTTCGGTCTCTTCCCTGGAGAGTCCAACCTGTTCTGCCATCTCATCAAAATCAGCTTTAAATCTGACCTCATTCGATTCGTCCTGTTTATGAGTGCTGGCAAGTCTTTTAATATTTTCAATTATTCGCTCTTTAGAATCCCTGTGAAGAAGAACTTTAATAAGTGAGTCTGCACCTATAAGCCGAGAGGCAAGTTTGCGAATCAGTCTTAAGGCAATTTCGGTGTTATGAACAATCATCTCTTCTAATACTGAAGCTTTCACAACAATAAGTTCACAGTTTTCTACAGCTGTTGCTGTTGCAGATCTAAGTTGTCCCGTCAACAGGGACATCTCCCCGACAAACTCCCCTGGACCAAGTATTGCAAGAGTTTTATCAACACCAGAATGGGTTTTAATTGTTATTTTTATTGAGCCTGATTTAACAACGTACATGTTGGAGCCCTGTTCTCCTGCCTCAAAAAGAACATCTCCTTTTTTTATACTTTTGCCATATTTTTCAAATAAATCTTCCTGCATATGAAACCCTTTATATCAGCCGGTTAGAATTAATTTGTTATTATCAATAAATTTTAAATAACATATTTCCTTAAATTACATAGATAATTTTTTAAATTTTGAACTTTAAAATGGGATCTTTTTTTAGTTTTAAAACTAAAATAAATGCTTCTGCTATTATCTGTCTGTTCATTTTTGAATGACCGGATCTTCTTTTTTCAAAAACTATAGGTATCTCACTGATTTTAAGCGCTTTTAAAAAACAGCGATATTTCAGCTCAATCTGAAACATGAAACCACGGGAGACTATTGTTTCAAAATCTATAAGTCTTAATGAATCCGACGAAATAGCATTAAATCCTCCTGTAAGATCTTTTATACTGGTTCTTAAAATAAATTGGGAATAGATATTTGAAAAACTGGAGAGAAGATTCCTTTTATAATTTCTATTTCCAATACTTCCTGATTTTACAAATCTGGAACCAATAACCATATCTGAGGTTTCAAGTTCGGATAAGAGATTTTTAATATATACGGGATTGTGAGAAAAATCCCCATCCATTTGGATTATATAGTTAAAATTATTTTCTAAAGCAAATTTAAAACCTGCTTTATAAGCAACTCCCAGCCCCTCTTTTTTTCCTCTCGAAAGCAGAAAAACTCTTTCAAATTTATCCTGAAGTTTTTTTGCGGTTTCCACAGTTCCGTCAGTTGAGCTGTCATCAATTACTAAAATACTTATTTCTTTATAGGTATTTAAAATTTTTAAAACAAGTGGTTCAATATTATTAACTTCGTTATATGTGGGAATACAAATTACAGTTTGAGAAGCTATCCTTTTAATATTTTTCATAATTGGTAATGTTTATTCTATTGTTCTATAAGTAAGCCCTGAATTCCTAAAGGCATGTTCATCATTTTTAACTGCAATTTTGAGAGCCCTTTGACTTCCCACAAGAACTACAAGTTTTTTTCCTCTGGTAATTCCGGTGTAAATTAAATTTCGGGCGAGCATTATAAAATGCTGTGTATGAACTGGAATAATCACTGCGGGGTATTCAGATCCCTGAGATTTATGAATCGAAGTGGCATAGGCGAGAGTTATCTGATCTAACTCTGAAACAGGATAGGATACTGTTTTAATACCATAGTCAATTTTGATATAATTGTCATCTTCTCCAATTCCGATAACTATCCCCATATCTCCGTTAAAAACTTCAAGGTCATAATTGTTTCTAACCTGCATAACCTTGTCACCTGTGCGAAAATCCCTTGCTTTCAAAAGTTCTGTTCCTGTTTGTGCTTTAGGATTTAAAAGCTCCTGGAGCTCCCGGTTTAGATTTTCAGCTCCAAGAATGCCTTTATGCATTGGTGTTAAAACCTGAATATCTTTTACAGGATCCATACCAAAAGCCTCGGGAATTCGGGTTTTAACCATTTTCTTAATAATTTCGAGGCACTCATCAGGATCTTCTCTTTCAATCATAAAGAGATCTGATGCGGACCCCTTTTTACCCATATTTGGAAGTTTTCCATTTAAAATATCATGAGCTCCTGTGATAATAAGGCTTGATCTTGCCTGCCTGAAAATTTCAGTAAGCCTGACAACTTCAAGAGCGGGCGAGAGTCTTTTACCAAGAGTGAGGAGATCTGAGAGTACTGTACCTGGTCCAACCGAGGGAAGCTGATCCGGATCTCCAACCAGAATGAGTCTTGCCCTATCGGGAACAGCCCTTAATAGAGAGCAGAACAGCTCAATATCAACCATTGAAACCTCATCAACAATAATTACATCTGCTTTTAAAGGATCTGTTTCATCTTTTGCAAACTGTCCTGTCTTGGGAGTGTACTCAAGGAGTCTGTGAAGAGTTGATGCCTCTCTTTTTGTGCTCTCACTCATTCTTTTAGCCGCTCTGCCAGTTGGAGCTGCAAGGATAATTGAGTGCCTGTCTTTTTTAAAAGTTGCAATGAGCCCTTTTAAAAGAGTTGTTTTACCCGTACCTGGACCTCCTGTCACAACCATAATTTTTGAACTTTTTAATGCGTAAAAGGCCTCTTTCTGCTGAGGGGCAAACTCCATATTCGTAGAATCCTCTACCATTTTTATTATTACTTCAGGATCATAACTTAGAGATCTCGGTTTAGAATTTATTAGTCTTTTTATGTGTTTGGCAGCATCTCTCTCAGCTTTTTCCAGGTCCGGCAGATATATGGGGCAATCACTGCTGTTTCCAGATGGAATTACTCTCCCGCTTAATTTCAGTCTTTCAACAGCCTGTTTTAAACTATGGTAATCAATATCAAGAAGTTCCTCACCTTTTACAAGCAGGGCATCTTCAGGAGCAAACACATGACCCTCTTTTGCAAATTCAAGCAGGGCATAAAGCAGACCGGCCTCAGCTCTGTCTTTAGAATCTTTTGGGATTCCCAGTTCAGCTGCAATTTTATCAGCCATTTTAAATCCGATACCAGATACTTCACTTGCAAGTTTATATGGATTGTCACTAACAACCTGTATGGCTCTATTGGCATATTTCTTAAAAATTCTATGGGCGTATGCGGGAGATATTCCTATGGACTCCAGAAAGACCATAACATTTTTTATCTCTCTTTTTTCTGCAAGTCCTGATGAAATGGCTTCAGCCCTGTTTTTTCCAATACCTTCAATTTCAGCAAGTCTTGAGGGATATTTCTCTATAATTTCAAGGGTATCTATACCAAATTTATCAACTATTCTTTTGGCCATCACCTGTCCGATACCACTTATAAGTCCCGAACCTAAAAACTTTTCAATTCCTTTAACTGTTGCAGGTACAAGGGGAAGACATGTTTTTGCCTTAAACTGTTTTCCATGCATCTTGTCCTTGACCCACTGACCGCTGAATCTTACATTTTCACCGGAATATAGTTCCTGAAATGAACCAACCACTGTATCAAGTATTTGTTTATCTGGATTTTTAAGTCTTAAAACAGTCCATCCGTTGGTATCATTTCTAAATACCACTCGTTCTACAACACCTTCCAGAATTATATCTTTTGTGTTTTTTGAGGCTATTTTATTCTCTGTTTCCATACTTGTTTCTTCTAAAAAAGTTGAGTCAACTCATTTGTCAAGTGTATTTTTCAATAAGTAACTTTTTTTTCGTAATTTTGTTTTAATTTTCAACTAATAAAACAGGTGTTCGAAAAACTTAACATATTTACTTAAAAAGAGGTACACCATGCAAAAATTAAATCATGAATTACAACTTAAAGAAATTAACATTCACAGAAAAGAGGAGTGCGTGCATTATGATGACTGTCTTACAGAGGCATCAGCACTTTTATGGCCCTCTTTTTCGTGCAAAGGCTGTGAGAGCTATCATTGTCATCACACAAATATATTAAGTTACGAAAGGGCAAGCACCCCTCTTGCCTGGGAGGTATAATATTACCTCTATTACATAATTAACACCTAAGAAATTTATTTTTCTCTTTATTAAAAACAGATTCTGGCGAATAATTGCTGTTTAATACGTCTATTTATTTAAGGTGTTATGTTAAATAATCAAAAAAATGAGCCCTGCAGAAAATGCAAAAAAGAAAATCCTCTTACAAATGAATACTGCTCAAACTGCGGTTCTTTACTTTCAATATCAACAATGGAACTAAAAGCTCAGCCAAAAGCTAAAATCCCCATTATAAACAGTTTTGAACTAAAATGGGTAATTGCTGGTGTATTTGTTATTCTTGGAGCCTCAACAATTGCAATTATACTTGCACTATTGTTCTCTATGCTTTTTTTAAAGGACGGTGAGCTGGATTTTAAATCTACTGCATCTACATTTATTTTTGTTGTAAGCATTTTTTCTGGAATATCATTTGCATCCGGAGGGGCTATTATCAGTTATATGTCTGGTAAATCCAAAGTAATTGAATCTTTGATTTCTTCATTTATCTGTGCACTGCTTCTTGGTGTTGCGGTAAGTTCAATCTCTTCTCAATTTTTAACAGTTATTTTGATTTTAATAATTCCTTTTGCTCTTTTATCGGCACTGGGAGCATACTGGGGAGTGAAAATAAGGAGTTGATTTTTTGAAACTAAAGATTTTATTATTAATATTTATATTGTCAGTTCTGACAGGTTTTCCTGTTTTATATGCAGCAGAAACCATTCCCGGCCAGTCAGATGGGAGTCAAGGTGAAACTTTAGACAAGTCACATCCTTTTATGCCTGAATACCGCCTCGAAAAAATTATAATTTCAGGTAATAAAAAGACTATTTCGAGCGTTATTTCAAAATATATTTATCTCAATCCCGGGGATTTATTCAATATTAATGATGAAAGAATTGATGAATCCAGATTCAGACTTATGGCCCTTGGACTGTTCAGTTCAGTTGAGGTTCAGTTAAAAAAAGGTTCTCAAAAAGGTTATGTTAATCTCCATGTTATCGTTAAAGAGAGAAATACAATTGTTTTAAGAGATCTCTCTGTTGGATTAACTAGAATATCCCCCCACTGGGATGACGTAATACCTTTTGGAAGTTTAGCCATTGAAGAGCGTTCGTTTTTGGGTTCAGGATTTGCTGTAGGTGCTGAAATAGCTGCCAGCAAAGATCAGTTTGCATACAGACTTTATATGTCTGACAGTCACTTTCTTGGAACAAAGTTTGGTCTTCACGCAGAGGGCATTTTTGCCCAGTCTCAGGAGTATTTTGGAGAACACTACCTGCATCCGTCAAAAGATGTGACACTTTCGGGAGCGTATGAAATTGCCAGATACAGGCGCGCGGGTTTAAAAATTGGTACTGGTTATAATTTGAAAAGTGATTACTATTTCTGGATTGACTGGAGATTTGAAAATATTCTTGCAGAGGAGCCTACACTGGTTGAAAATACTTATGAAACTCTTCAGAACAGTGCAAAACCTGAAGTTGGTTATCTTGAACCCGATTCATCACTTCTTTCTGGATTAACGCTTGGTATCAATAGAGATACAACAAATCACCCGGTTTTGCCATATAAAGGTTCTTTAACTAAAATTTCTGCAGAACTATCAAACCCGGTTTTTGGTTCAAGTTATGATTTTGCAAAATTTATTGTTAATCATAAGACGTATTTTCCTTTTGGTAAAAAAGGACAGTCCATTTCAGTAGGAGGAATCGGTGGAATTATCACAGGAGAAGCACCGTTTTTTGAACAATTCTTTGTAGGTGATTTTTCATCACTTTCTCCAGATAGAAAGCTGGGATTGAATTTTACAAATCTTCACCCAAAAGTTCTAAATACTTCAATTGGAGATATGTGGTATGAAGATCTTGTTTTGAGTTTAAATGTAGAATACTCATTTCCACTTTATAGAGGAAGTGCCACAATATACGGTATTAATGGTTTTATTCATTTTGGTGCGTATTCTCTTACGTCAACATCAAAAATTGATGATGGAGGGATACCAATTGATATTACTGGTGATTTTGGTATCAAAATAGATACAGCGGTTGGAGTTTTCACAATCTCTTTTGCAAATATTCTTCAGCTTATTCCCCCTGTAAGAAAGGAAACTACCCAGTGACCTTTTTTGCATTAAATAAAATCAGAGGGTTGTTTGTAATATTTTTATTAGCCTGTTTAACAATTCCTGTAACAGCTGATGCTAAAAAACACTCTCCGGTTTCCACACGAAAAATCGGGTACAAGGTAAAATCAGAAGCTCTTTATTGTTCTTTTGGATATAAAGATGTTTTTAACAATACGGTTATTAAAAAACTTAAATCCGGTCTTCCCACCAGAATAGTTGTTCAAATCATAGTGGAAAATGAGCATGGAAAACCCATAGCTATTTATGCGAGAACTTCAGTAATTGTATTTGATCTTTGGGAAGAAAATTTTATTGTAACAAATAAAGATACAAATGGAACAACCACTTTAAAAGTAAGCACAATTGAAAACGTTATTCATGCAGCAGGTGTATTGAAAAAAGTTAAATTGGCGGATGCTCTCCCTGCTGGAGTATATCGTTTAAAAACAACTGTTGAAGCTAATCCGGTTTCAGAAAAAATGGTTAAAAATATTCAGCGGTGGATTTCTAAACCTTCTGGAAATATGGGTACAGATAAGACCTCAACAAATTATTTTGGGGCGTTTATAGGTTATTTCGTCGATAGAAATATTGGCAGCGCTGACAAAACTATACTTTTTATCTCTCAATGGCTTAACCTATGATATGGCGTCTTGACGTTAAGTTTGTTCTTATTTTGATAATCACAGCTGTTATGCCGATGATTGTTTCTCTCTTTTTTGTAAGAACAGCTGTTAAAATGTCTCTTGCAGCAGGTTTGAATAGAGATATTGCAAACAGCCTTGATAATAGTCTAACTTCTTATCGAAACTTTATTGAAGCTCAGAAAACTTCTCAAAACCTATTTTTAAATACCGTATTGCTTTCTGAAAAATATATAAATGCCTGTAAAAATAATAATTCCAAAGAGATTGAAAATGCCCTGTTATGGCTTCAGCACAATGGAGGAGCAGATTATAAGTCCTCAAAGTATTTAAATATAAAAAGTTTAACAGTTGAGACTTCAGAGGGTAAAAAAATATCTTCAATAAAAAAAATGGTAAAAAAAGACGAATATAGGGATTTTTCAAAAACTATAAAATCTAATGTAGGTGCATGTAAAAATCTTACTGCTAATTTCCTGATTGATACAACAATTGTTGAAGATTTTAAAAAGGCTGCAAATTATACCGAAACTTATAAGACGTTATATAAATCACAGGAAAGCTATCTTCTTAACAGGATAATGCTGATTTATGTAATTTTGCTGGGAGTTATAGTTTTAATAAGTATCAATCAGGGTGTGCTGCATACAAGAAGACTTACAAAAAGAATTCACTCTTTGTCAAAGGCTACAAAACTTGTTTCTGAAGGTGATTTAAGTATACGGGTTGATCCTGAGCGTCAGGATGAAGCGGGTCAGCTTGTTAATTCTTTTAATAATATGGTTATGGAAATTGAACAGAGTAAAGCCAGAATTGAATATCTTCAGAAAATCAGTGCCTGGCAGGAAATTGCCAGAAGACTTGCCCATGAAATTAAAAATCCTCTAACACCCATTCATCTTGCCAGCCAGCAGTTAAAAAGCAAATACGATGGTGATGATCCTGTATTTAAAAAACTTCTCAATCAGTCAACAGAGATCATTGATGAAGAGGTTGAAACCCTTAAAAGGCTTGTTGCCGCATTTTCAAATTTTGCAAAGCTTCCCGAAATCAGACCGGAACAGGTTGAGGTTTCAAAGTTTTTATCAGATTGCAAAACTTCTTTTGATTATATTAAAGATGAGTACAATGTTAATCTGGTTTTTGTTGTTCCCAAAAAGAGTTGTACAGTTTTAATCGATACAATGCTTTTAAAGAGAGTAATTGATAATCTTATTAAAAACGGAGCCGAAGCAATTAAAGACAGCAGTGTTAAAAATCCTTCAATTCATATTTTTGCAGAAACTATTCCTAAAACTAAAAACAGAGAACAGCAGGCGGCAATTTATATTAAAGATAACGGCCCGGGAATACCGGTTGAGGCAGAAAATTATATCTTTGACCCATATTATACTACCAAAGATGAAGGAACGGGATTAGGCCTTGCAATCTGCAAAAAAATTGTTCTTGAGCACAGAGGTAAAATTGAACTGTCCGCAAATTCGGAAGATGGAGCTACATTTAAAATAACCCTCCCCTGTCAAAAAGCGTAATCTCTTTATTAATATATTCTATTTAACAACCTATATATTTTTAATTTGTTTTTTTATAAGATA